>NZ_SCTN01000056.1 GCF_004297345.1 Aquabacterium sp.
CGTTCATGCGCGCCACGTTTGACGTGGGGGCTGCGGGTGCTTCGCTGGTCTTGTCAGCCTTGATGGCAGTGGCAGCCTCTTTGCTGCCACCCAGCTTCACCATCAGTCGAGACAGCATCTCGGCTTCCAGGTTGGGGTCGCTGGGGCGGGCGCGCCACTGGGTGCGGTCCTTCTTGCTGTCTTCGTATTCTTCCACCAGGCCCTTGTGGCTGATGTAGATCTCGCTGCCTGTGGCCGTGCGTTCGATGCGTGTGCGGTACAGATCGCGTTCGCCAGTGTCATACAGCAGATCGAAAACACGGCCCAGCGCCTTGCGCACGGCGCCATCTTGCGGCACCTTGGCCTTGTTCTCAGACCAGTTGGTTTCCAGCACGCCAGCCTCGGGCTGATCTGTGGTCAGCTCAAAACCGATGTCTGTCCAGAAGGTGCGAACCTGATTCCAGATCTGCTCGGGTGGCTGGTTGACGGACAACCAGCGCATCTGGCCTTGACGTTCCAGCTTGATGCCCTGACCCTTGTTGGGTGCGATGTTGCTTTGAGGCGCTTCGGCTTTGTCGCTGCTGCGCGTCAGGCTGCTGGCCGAGACCGTGGCGGCAGGTGCCTGGCCAAAGCGGGTCTGGCCGGGTAGTTGGCTCAGATCGGGCGGCACATCCAGGCGCACCGTTTGCGTACCGCTGGTGCGGTAATCGATCTTGTCGCCCGACAGGGTTTCACTGATGGAAGAGCAGCCGGAGGTGGCCAGCGCAGAAGCCAGCGCAGCACCCAGAACAATGGTGGTCTGGTGACGTTGTTTGATCGACATGGGGTAATCAGGTTCTGGCCCCGGCGCTAACCGGGGAGGGTGTCAATGGTCGAGGGTGCTCAGAGCACGCCAACTTCACGCATGGCCGCTTCAACCACTGCCTGCGAAGACTCGCCCAGTGGCGTCAGGGGCAGGCGCAGCGTACCACCAACTTTGCCCATTCTGGCCATGGCCCACTTCACAGGGATCGGGTTGGGCTCGATGAACAACTGTTTGTGCAAGGGCAGCAACTTCATGTGCAGTTCGACGGCCCGCTTGGTGTCCTGCGCCATCGAGGCTTTGCACAACTCAGCCATGTCGCGTGGCGCCACGTTGGCTGTCACGCTGATGTTGCCGTGACCACCCAGCAGCATGAGCAGCGCGGCAGTCGGGTCGTCACCCGAGTAGATCGAGAATCCCTTGGGCGCCTGCTTGATCAGCCAGGCGGCGCGCTCCAGGTTGCCAGTGGCTTCCTTCACGCCGATGATGCCGGGCAACTGAGCCAGGCGCAGCGTGGTTTCGGGCAACATGTCGGCCACGGTGCGGCCGGGCACGTTGTAAAGCACCACGGGAATGTCCACAGCTTCGGCGATGGCCTTGAAGTGCTGGTACATGCCTTCTTGCGTCGGCTTGTTGTAGTACGGCACGACTTGCAGGGTGCAATCTGCGCCGACCTTCTTGGCAAACTGGCTCAACTCGATCGCTTCTTGCGTGGAGTTGGCACCGGCGCCAGCCATGATAGGCACGCGTCCTGCAGCCTGTTCGACTGCTACGCGGATGATTTCGCAGTGCTCTTCAACGTTCACGGTGGGCGATTCGCCCGTGGTGCCGACTACGCCGATGCAGTTGGTGCCTTCTGCGATGTGCCAGTCGATCAGTTTGCGCAGGCCGTCGTAATCGACGCTGCCGTCTGCGTGCATGGGGGTAACCAGTGCAACGATGCTGCCAAAAATGGGTTTCATGCTGATTCCTTCAATCCTGTGATTCTACTGGGCGCCGAGGGGCTTGCCGTGTCAGATGCAGCTCCAGATGCGGGCGGCCAGATCAAAGGCCAAGTCGGGTTGCCCATACAAACAGAAGACGGTGGCCAGCGCCGCCACAGCCAAGGCGATCAAGCCAAGTTGTTGCCAACGGCTTCGGCCTTTCATGTGGATTGCAGCTTGGCCCTGGGCTGACGCTGCTCCTGAATCGGCAGATTGATCAGGGCGGCCAGCACACCCAAGGCGATGGCCAGCCACCAGACCACCTGGTAACTGCCAGTGAAGTCATACAGGCGGCCCGCCAGCCAGACGCCCAGAAACGAGCCAATCTGGTGGGAAAAGAACACGATGCCGCCCAGCATGGACAGGTGCCGGATGCCATGCATCTGGGCCACGATGGCATTGGTGGGCGGCACAGTGGACAGCCACAGCGTGCCCATTGCTGCGGCAAAGAGGCTGACGCTCCAGGCCGACAGCGGCGCCATGATGAACAGCAGCATGGTCAGGGCGCGCAGGCCGTAGATGCTCGAGAGGATCCAGTTTTTGCGCAGTCGGGCCCCGAGCGCGCCGGCGGCGTAGCTGCCCAGCACATTGAACAGGCCGATCAAGGCCAGGGCGGTTGTGGCGACCTCGGGTGCCAGTTGGTGGTCCTTGAGGTAGCTGGGCAGGTGCACACCGATGAAGGCGAGCTGAAAGCCGCACACGAAATAGCCGGCGGTCAGCAAGAGGTAGTCGCGGTGGCCGAAGGCTTCTTTCAATGCCTGACTGGCCGATTGCTGTGACGCATGGGGCGCGGTATGGCCTGGGCCCGGCGCACTGGCTGTTGCGGCTCTGAACTCGGCGCTGAAGCGCTTTTCTCGCAATCCGAAAGCCAGAGGGCCGATGACCAGTGCCGTTACGGCCAGTATGAGCAAGGCGGAGGACCAGTCCATGGCGTGCAGCAAAGCGCTGGCCACCGGCACCATGAGGAACTGTCCGAACGAGCCGGCCGCTGCGGTGATGCCCATGGCCATGGAGCGCTGCGCCAGCGTGACGTTGCGCCCGACCACGCCAAAGATGACCGTGTAGGTGGAGCAAGCCTGGCCCAGTCCAATGAGCACGCCGGTCGTCAGCACGAAGCTGAGGTGCTGGTTTGTCGTGGCCATGCCCAGCAGGCCCAGCGCGTAGAGCAGGGCGCCAGACCACAGCACCTTGAAGGCCCCGCTGCGGTCGGCCCACCAGCCGATGAGGGGGCCAGAGGCGCCCCACACCAGGTTCTGGATGGCCATGGCCAGCGAATAGTCCTCGCGTGTCCAGCCATGCGCCATGGTGATGGGTTGCAACCACAGGCCAAAGCTGTGCCGGATCCCCATGGACATGGTGACGATCAGGGCGCCGCACAAAAGCAATTGCCCCATCGGGATGGGGCGATCAGAAGACGCCAACTGATTCATGTCGGGTTGAATTTGGGTGGGTGATGCGCAGATCTTGGCATGCCTCCGCCCATATTGCAGCGACCACCATGGATCCGGCTTCGCCGGTCCATCGGTGGTGCCCCCTGAGGGGGCGCGCGCAGCGCGTAGGGGGGAGCCCTTCTACACCTGCATGTTCATGATGTCGGTGTAGGCCTGCACCATCTTGTTGCGTACCTGCACAGCGGATTGGAAGCCCAGTTGCGCCTTTTGCATGGCGACCATGGTTTCTTCCAGACTGACAGTGGGGTTATCGAACTGAACCTCGCGCTGCATGGTCGCCGCCGTGGCTTGCGATTTGCTGATCGAGTTCAGCGCGCTGCTGAAACTGGTCTGGAAGCTGGGTTTGTCAACCGCCGAACTCTGTCCGGCGGCCTCGGCGCGGGTCTTGGCTTCCACCCGACGGGCAACGTCGGCCATGCCTGCCTTGGCGGCGGCCTGTGCGAAATCGAAGGGTTTGAGTTTCAGATCCATGATGCCGATAAGCCTCGACAAGGGTTGATTCAGTTCACCACGTTCTGGAATGTACGCATCCCTGGGCGGTGCCATGCTTGGAAGAGGGCGGCATTTGACTGGCTGTTTCCGGCACTTTTACCTCTCCTGACTCCGAATAATGGGGCTGTTACGGCGGGTTTGTTGCATCGTATGGTTTCGATGCGCGGCCCAACGCTTCGACCGCCCATGGAAGTCACTGTCGCACAACCCACCTCTGTTGCTGTCGCCTCACCTGGCATGGTGATCGACAACGCTCAACCCCCTGGATTCGTTCAGCGGGTCATGGCCCTGCCGATGCAGCGCAAGCTGATGTTGGCCGGGGGTATCGCTGCGATCTTTGCCATTTTTGTGGCGATGATGATGTGGGGGCGTGACGGCGATTACCGCGTGCTCTACGCCAATCTGTCCGACAAGGACGGCGGTGCCATCCTGGCCCAGTTGCAGCAGATGCAGATCCCTTACAAGCACGCAGATGGCGGTGCGGCGATTCTGGTGCCGGCCGACAAGGTGCACGACGTGCGCCTGAAACTGGCCTCTGCCGGGCTGCCCAAGGGCTCGGTCGTGGGCTTTGAACTGATGGAAAACCAGAAGTTCGGTGTGACCCAGTTCCAGGAGCGCCTGAACTTTCAGCGCGGACTGGAAGGTGAGCTGATTCGTTCCATCCAGGCGCTGGCCAGCGTGCAAAGTGCCCGCGTGCACCTGGCGCTGCCCAATCAAAATGGCTTTTTCCGCGAGCAGCAGAAGGCTTCCGCCTCCGTGGTGTTGACGCTGTACCCCGGTCGTACGCTGGATCGTGGGCAGATCGCCGGCATCGTGCACCTGGTGTCGTCCAGCGTGCCGGAGATGTCGCCCAAGGCGGTGAGCATCGTCGATCAGAGCGGTGCCCTGCTGTCCGGCCCACAAGAAGGGGCGGATCAATCCGGTCTGGACGCGCAGCAGTTGCAGTACGTGCGCCAACTGGAAAGCAACTACACCCAGCGCATCCGCGACATCCTGGAGCCCGTGGTCGGCAAGGACAATCTGCGTGCCCAGGTGACGGCCGAGCTGGATTTCTCGCAGGTGGAATCCACGGCTGAGGAATACAAACCCAATCAAGGCCAGCAGGCGAGCGCTTCGATCCGCAGCCAGCAGACCACCGAGCAGATGGGGCAGGGCAGTGCCACGCCTTCCGGCGTGCCGGGCGCCGCCAGCAACCAGCCGCCCGTGCCTGCTACTGCACCTGTCAACGGGGCCTCCCAGCCCTTGCAGGCGGCGCAAGGCGGTAGCACCGGAGGCAACAGCCGCCGTGAAGCGGTGACCAATTACGAAGTAGACAAGACCGTGCGTGTGGTCCGCAATGCCACGGGCAATGTCAAGCGTCTGAATGCTGCCGTGGTGTTGAACCACCGCACCGTGACGGACGCCAAGGGCAAGACCACGACTCAGCCTATCCCTCAGGAAGAGTTGGACCAGTTGACCGCCCTGGTGCGCGAGACCATTGGCTTTGACGAGAAGCGCGGTGATTCGATCAAGCTGATCAACACGCCTTTCCAGGTCACCAAGGAAGAACCCGATACGACGCCGCTCTGGAAGCAGCCTGAAACCGTGGATCTGATCCGCACACTGGCTGTGCCCGGCGCCCTGACGCTGGCCGCCCTGATTGTGGTGTTTGGCGCCATCCGCCCAGCCATCAAGGCTGCACAGCCCGTACCGCTGACCGAGGAAGAAGCTCAGAAGCAAGGCCTCAGCGCCGTGGTCGATGACGCAGAAGAGCTGCCCATTGCGCACGAGGCTGGTCACATGCCTCAGCTGGAAGGCCCCGCCACCGACGAGCGCCTGGAAGCTGCCCGAGCTTTTGCCCGCGAGAACCCGATGGCCATGGCCAACGTGATGCGCGGCTGGATGAACAACTGATCGAGAAGGACGCTTGAGCCATGGATGAACAAGGTGTCGAAGACGCAGCCATCCTGTTGATGTCTCTGGGCGAGGAAGAGGCCTCTGAGGTTTTCAAGCATCTGGAGCCCAAGGAAGTGCAGTGCCTGGGTGAAACGATCGCCAAGCTCAAGACCGTCAACAAGGACCGCGTGGGCTCGGTGCTGGATCGCTTCTCCAAGGAATCGACCGAGATGGGCATGCTGGTGCCCGATACCGACGAGTACATCAAGTCCGTGCTGCGCAAGGCGCTGGGCGATGAAAAGGCCAATCTGCTGATCGACCGCATCATCCAGGGCAGCGATGTCACGGGTATCGAGAGCCTCAAGTGGATGGACCCGGGTTCCGTGGCGGAACTGCTGCGCAACGAACACCCGCAGATCGTGGCGGCCATCCTGGTTCACCTGGATCCGGATCAATCGTCCTCGGTACTGAAGTGCTTCACGGACCGCCACCGCAACGAGGTGATGGTGCGCATCGCCACGCTGGACGGCATCCAGCCCACCGCCTTGAAGGACCTCAACGAGGTACTGTCTCGCGTGCTGGCCGGTGGCACGCAGTTGCGCAAGGCCTCGCTGGGCGGCGCCAAGCCTGCTGCGGAAATCATCAACCTGATGGGCTCCAGCCTGGAGACCTCGGTGCTGGACTACATCCGCGAAGCCGACGGCGATCTGGCGCAGAAGATCATGGACAACATGTTCACTTTCGACGACCTGATGAAGCTCGACGACAAGGGCTTTCAGTCGCTGCTCAAGGAAGTGCAGACCGAATCGCTCATCATCGCGCTCAAGGGGGCGACGCCCGAAATCCGCGAGAAGGTGTTCAAGAACATGTCCAGCCGTGCGGCCGAAACGCTGCGCGAAGACCTGGAATCGCGCGGCCCGGTCAAGCTGTCCGAGGTCGAAGGTGAGCAAAAGGAAATGCTCAAGATCGTGAGACGCCTGGCAGACGAAGGTCAGATCCAGTTGGCCAGCGGAGGCGACGATGAATACGTCTAAGCCGAATGTGCCGCCTTCCGGCGGTTCGGCTTCCAACCCCACAGGCGGTTCGGCGGGCGGCGCAACAGGTGGCTCCGCGGCAAATCCTTACACGCGCTTCATTCCGCGCGAAGAATTGGGCTCGTTTTCAGCCTGGGCACCAGAGACGTTCGAGCAACCAGCCAGATCGGCCAATCCGGAAGAGGGCGGTGTGCGCAAGCCAACGCTGGCCGAGCGCGCCGCCGCCGAAATGCGCCCGGCCATGAAGCCCAATCCTGCAAGGCACGCGCCTCAGGCTACGGGCGCTCAGGCAGGCCCGGCGGCTGCGGCTGCAAAGCCTGCTGCCATGGCTTCGGCCAAACCTGCCCCCGTCAAGCGCCCCATCGTGGGCGGCGTGCCTGGGCAAGCTGAGGCTGAGGCCAAGGCGGCGGAAGCACCTGCTGCGCCACCAGCGCCGAATGTGGATGAACTGGTTCGCGAGGCCCGCCAGACCGGTTACCAGGATGGCTACCGCAATGGCCTGGCTGCGCTGGAAAGCTACAAACAGACCCAGGCCGCCCAGATGGCCGCCTACATGAGCGATCAAGTTGGTGTGCTGGCCTCGGATTTCCACCATCGCCTGGAATCGCTGGAGCAGCAGTTGGCTGGCCGCATTGCCGGTGTGGCGCTGGAGTTGGCCCGCCAGGTGGTGCGCAGTGAGCTGCAACAGAACCCCGAAGTGGTGGTGGAGGTGGCCGAGCAGGCTTTGACCACGCTGCTGGCTTCGGCCCGCCAGATTGTGCTGCGCCTGAACCCCGACGACCATGGCCTGGCTCAGGCCCAGTTGACCGAGGTGCTGGCAGCGCGAGGCGCCCGCATGGTGCCGGATGCCAGCATCACGCGCGGTGGTTGCATCGTGGAATCGGACATTGCAGTGGTGGATGCCTCGGTGGAAGCCCGCTGGGAGCGCGCCGCCGCCTCGATGGGCCACAACGCGCCGTGGAACAACGGGGCTGAGGCGCACGGCTCGACCGAAGTGCGCTTGCCTGAGGGCGAAGACGAACTGGATGAATGGCCTGAGAGCGAAGCCGAAGCATCGGCTGCGCAACGTGAGGAGGGTGAAGTATGAACATGCCCATTCGCGTCCACAGTGATGTGGCGATGGACCGCTGGAATCGCTTTCTGGATGACCTGGATGCCTGCGCCGGCGCGCGTCTGCCGCTGGAAAACCAGGGCAAGCTGGTGCGTGTGGCTGGGCTGGTGCTGGAGGCCGCCGGCCTGCGCCTGCCCGTAGGCGCCGTGTGCGAGATCCACTCGGAAACGCGTCTGGAATCCACGCCGGTGCTGGCTGAAGTGGTCGGGTTTGCGGGTGACCGCGCCTATCTGATGCCCACGGCGGAAGTGCATGGCTTGTCCAGCGGCGCCTGCGTGGTGCCACGCACCATCCCCATCAACCCGCCGATTCTGGGCCGGCCCAATCACCCCTGGCGCCGCAGCGAAGATCGCACGCGCCACCTGCCCGTGGGCAGTGGCCTGCTGGGCCGCGTGGTGAACGCCCAGGGCGAACCGCTGGACCGCAAGGGCCCGCTGCACCATGTGCGCAGCGAGCCGCTGGCCCGTCGTCCCATCAACGCGATGGAGCGTGATCCCGTTCGCCAGCCCCTGGACACCGGTGTGCGTGCGATCAACGCCATGCTCACGGTTGGGCGTGGCCAGCGTATCGGCTTGTTCGCTGGTTCAGGCGTCGGTAAGTCGGTGCTGCTGGGCATGATGGCCCGCTACACCCAGGCCGACGTGATCGTTGTGGGCCTGATCGGCGAACGGGGCCGCGAAGTCAAGGAATTCATCGAAGACATCCTGGGCGAAGAGGGCCTGGCCCGCTCGGTCGTGGTGGCAGCACCTGCTGATGCGCCGCCCTTGACCCGCATGCAGGGCGCTAGCTACGCCACCGCCGTGGCAGAGCATTTCCGTGATCAGGGCTTGCACGTGCTGCTTTTGATGGATTCACTCACCCGCTATGCGATGGCTCAGCGTGAAATCGCCCTGGCGATCGGCGAGCCGCCGGCTACCAAAGGCTACCCGCCATCGTGCTTTGCCAAGCTGCCCCAACTCGTGGAGCGCAGCGGCAACGGCCTCAACGGCCACGGCTCGATCACGGCCTTCTATACCGTGCTGTCCGAAGGCGATGACCAGCAGGATCCGATTGCGGATGCCGCTCGCGCCATCCTGGACGGTCACATCGTCTTGTCGCGCGAGCTGGCTGAGTCAGGCCACTTCCCGGCCATCGACATTGAGCGGTCCGCATCGCGTGTGATGCACAACGTGGCCGAAAGCCAGCACATCGACGATGCGCGGCGCTTCCGCCAGTTGTGGTCGCGCTACAGCAAGGCCCGCGATCTGATTCAACTGGGCGCGTACACGCCCGGCGGCGACCACGACCTGGATCTGGCTGTCCGCCTGCACCCGCACATGGTCAACATGCTGCAGCAGGACATGAGCTCGCCGGCTCACATGCACGACAGCGTGGGGGAGCTCCACCAGATCGTGACCGCCTGATCAAACCACTTGGTCATGCCAGTTAGTTGAGCCCGAGAGGGCAGGGAACAAGGTTCATGAGTGCCAATTCATCGCTGCTTGTAGTTCTGGAGTCTGCGGAAAAGGCGAGAGACGAAGCCGTGGCCGAGCTGGAAGGCGGCAAACGTGCCTACGACGCTGCGCGCCAGCAGGCGCAATCCCTGTTTGACTGGCGCAGCGAGTACCAGAAACGCTGGCAGTCTCAATTTCGCCAGGTGGGTGGAATGGAGATCATGCGGTGTTATCAGGACTTCATGCAGCGATTGGCCGAGGCCATTTCGGATCAGGATAAGAAGGTGGAGCTGGCTCGCTTGTATATGGAGCGGTGCAGAGCTTCGCTGATTGAGCGCGAGCGCAAGGTGGCCGCCGTGGCTCAATTGATGGACAGAAGGCTGGTCGAGCTTCAAGCCAAGCAGAACCGGCAGGATCAAAAAGCCACCGACGAAATCGCTTCGCGCGCCGGTCGATCAGGTTTGGGGCTGGGCGCAGGCGGCTCTCCGCTGGCATCCGGTTCCATCGGCTGACAGCGGGTTGGATCGGCTTTTCAGACAAGGATCGCATCATGGCTACACCGATCAAATCGACGACCGCCTCTGCCAATGCGCCCGGCGTGAACGGCGTGTCTCCTGCCATCAACGACTTGTTGGCCCGCTTTGGCGCACAAGGTGATGGTCAAAGCCAGCAGGCGGCGTTTTCTCAGTGGATGGACAAGCACGCCATCGTTTCTTCCGGCGCAACCGCGTCGGAGGGCAATAACGCGATCAAATCGCCGGCTCCTGCTCACAATGGCTTGTCCGCCTCAGCGGCAGAGCAGGCCATGCTGCGGGCACGCCAGCAGGCTGCCATGGCCACGCGTCCGGTACAGACATCGGCGCAGGCTCCATCGCAGGCACAAGCGCGCGTCAACAAGCCAGACGATGATGGCGCCTCTGCAAATTCAAGCGCATCGACCAAGTCTGCTTCTGTACAGGCCGGCAAGAACACGAAGTCGGCCGACAAGGCCACCAAGTCGGGCAAGGCTGATGGTGAAGATAAAGCCGAGAACGCCAAGGATGACGACAGCGTCAACTTCACGACAGCGCTGGGCGATGGCTCGGCCGTGGTGCGTGAATTGACGCCTCCTTCCACCATCCAGCCGGGTGATTCTGCCGGCATGATGGCTTGGTTGGCCAGCCTGACGCATGGCGATCTGGCACATGGCAAGGCCGCCGATGCCGCGACGGGGGCGGCGGGCGATTCGACAGCCCAGACTGGCGCCGCGCTGACCACCAATGACGGCTCGGCCAAAGATGCCGCCTTGCTTGACGCCAAGGGCGCCGCCGCTGGCGCGCAAGGTGCCGTCACGCTCGACAATGCCCTGTGGCAAAACGTGAGCGCCAGCGCCGCAACCCAGGTTGAGGCGTTGATGGGGCAGTCTGGCAAAAGCCTGGACGGACGCGCCGATGGGGATCCGCTGGCCGGTGTGCTGCCAGGCAGCCTGACCGGTGCTTCGCTGGGCAACCCACTGGAAGGCAAGGCAGCTGTGAGGCATGAATCCGCCACCTTGCCCACACCCGTGAACTCACCGGATTTCGCCCAAGCTCTGGCTGAAAAGGTCAGCATGTGGGTGGGCTCCGCCAAGGACGACGGCACCATGACCGCCGAGTTGCACCTCAACCCGGCTGAAATGGGGCCCATCAACGTGAAAATTTCACTCGATGGCCAATCTGCTCAGGTGGACTTTGCTGCGGCGGCGTTAGAAACGAGAAAGGCCATCGAAGCCAGCCTGCCCATGCTGTCGAGCGCCCTGAGTGATGTCGGGCTGAACATGACGGGTGGCGACGTCTCCTCGCAGACGGCGCAACAACAGTTCAGCCAGGGTTCTGCCCAGGCGCAAGGCGGCACAGGCCGCGCACATGGTGCCGCTGGCGGCGGCGATGCCGATGCGGGTGCAGATCCCGTTGGTATGCGCCCCGTCAACGCACCTCGTCCCGGCCGCCTGGGCGGTCTGGACCTCTACGCTTGAGGGCAATCCAAGGCCGCCGCTGGGAATCAAACGGGTTTCACATCGTTTATTGATCCATTGCGACGGCGCTGACTTCGAATAATCCACTCATGACCTCGTGCATTTTTGGCACCACGTCATGAACACCAGGAGATACGCGAATGTCAGCAGCCCCCGCCGCCGCCCCGGCTGAAGGCGAAGCCCCCAAAAAGGGCCCCAAGAAGCTCATCATCATCATTGCTGCCGTCGTCCTGCTTCTCGTTCTGGGCGGAGGCGGTGCCTTCTTCATGATGAAGAAAAAGGCCGCTGAGGCCGAAGCTGCCGCTGCAGCCGAGGATGAAGACGGCGGCGGCCATGCCAAGCCTGCCAAAGAGGCCAAGAAGCCCGAGCACGGCAAGGGCGAGCATGGCTCGCCACCGGCCTTCGTGCCTCTGGAGCCCTTTGTGGTCAACCTGGCCGATCGCGATTCCGAGCGTTTTGCCCAGGTCGGCATCACCCTGCAGGTGGACGACCCCCACATGGCCGAAGAGATGAAGGCCTACATGCCCGCCATCCGCAACGCTGTGCTGCTGATCTTGTCGCACAAGTCGTCAGAGGAGTTGCTCACGACCGAAGGCAAGACAAAGCTGGCCAATGAGATCCGTCGGGATGCCGCTCGTGCCATGGGTTACGAGATCGAGGATCCGGAAGACGAGGACACGGCTGCCGAGGACGAAGCCCCCAAGAAAAAGAAAAAGAAAAAGAAGAAGGCGGTCGAGTCCTACAACCCGATTGTTCAAGTGCACTACTCGAACTTCATCATCCAGTGATGTCTATCTGAGCCTCTTGTCAACGGTCCCGGAAGTCCTCAGGCCATGAACCAGCAAATCCTCTCACAAGACGAAGTTGATGCCCTCTTGCAAGGCATCACCGGCGAGAGCCAGAAGTTGGAGCAGGAAGAAGCGCCCAAGGAAGGCATTCGTGACTACAACCTGGCTCAGCAAGAACGCATTGTGCGTGGGCGCATGCCCACGATGGAAATCATCAACGAGCGTTTTGCGCGCAACATCCGCATCGGCTTGTTCAACCTGATCCGTAAATCGCCTGAAGTGTCGGTAGGCGGCATCAAGGTGCAGAAGTACAGCGCCTTCCTGCGCGAGATCGTGGTGCCCACGAACTTCAACATCATGGCTGTGCGCCCCTTGCGCGGTTCAGGCCTGATCGTGTGTGATCCGACCCTCGTGTTCGGCGTGATCGATGCGCTGTTTGGCGGCGTCGGCAAGTTCCACACCCGCATCGAAGGTCGTGATTTTTCGGCCACCGAGCAGCGCGTGATTCATCGCCTGGTTGAGGTGATCACCGCCGAGTACAAGAAGTCCTGGCATGGCATCTACCCGGTCGAGCTGGACTACCAGCGCTCGGAAATGCAACCCCAGTTCGCCACCGTGGCCACGCCCAGCGAGATCGTGGTGTGCTGCTCGTTCACACTGGAAATCGGCGATACCAGCGGCACGATCCACATCTGCATTCCCTACGCCACGCTGGAGCCCATCCGCGACATCCTGTTCTCGTCCATCCAGGGCGATTCAGCCGAACCGGATCGCCGTTGGGTGAAGTTGCTGACGCAGCAGATCCAGTCTGCCGAGGTGGACCTGGTGGCCGAGCTGGCCCACGCCCCTGCCACCGTTGAGCAGTTGCTGGCCTTCAAGCCGGGTGACTTCATCGAACTGGATCTGGAAAAAATCATCAAGGCCAAGGTGGACGGTGTGCCCGTCTTCGATTGCTACTACGGCACTTCGAACAACAAGTATTCCTTGCGTATCGACAAGCTTTTGACCGCCGGCAACATGAGTTGGCTTGGAGACCAGAATGTCTGAAGAATTCCCACCTGAAGGCGAAGCCAATGCCGAGCAGGACGCCATGGCCGCCGAATGGGAGGCCGCGCTGGCACAGCAGGCCTCCACACCTCAGCCAGACATGGACGATTTCGCCAGCGCCGCTGCCAGCGAAGTGACGAATGCCCAGGCGCAGATGACGCCAGCTGCCTTCGCCAACTTTGCGCCTTCGCAGGCCAGCTCGGCGGGCAACGACATCAGCATGATCCTGGACATCCCGGTTCAGCTGACTGTGGAGTTGGGCCGCACCCGCATCCCCATCAAGAACATCCTGCAACTGGCGCAAGGCTCGGTGGTGGAGCTGGACGCCATGGCCGGTGAACCGATGGACGTGCTGGTCAACGGCTTCCTGATCGCGCAGGGCGAAGTGGTGGTGGTCAACGACAAGTTCGGTATCCGTCTGACCGACATCGTGACGCCGTCTGAACGCATGCGCCGCCTCAGCAAGGGCAACTGAACAGGATCGACACAGATGCCTTCTACCGGTTTGACCGTGGTCTGGTTTCTGGGCGTTGTCGCCCTGATTCCCCTGACGCTCTGGGTTCTCAAACGCTCGGGCCTGGCGACAGGCACGGTTGGCGGCGCACAAGCGCTGATCAAGCCTGTCGGGCAACTCAACATCGGGCCGGGCCAACGCCTGGTAACCGTGGAAGTGGGCAGCGGAGATAGCCGCACCTGGCTGGTGCTGGGCGTGACCGCGCAGCACATCAATACCTTGCACACGATGGCACCGCAGTCCGCACCATTGAGCGCCGATGTGGCCACGCCGTCATTCACCAATTTGCTGCGCCGCTCGTTGGGCCAGCAAGACAAGGGGCAGGGCTGATGCGCGCGCTGATGACATACCAGGCCTGGATGGGCCGCATCGCCACGCTGGCCGGCTTCTTGACTGTCACCTTGGGCAGCTCGGCCGCCATGGCGCAAAACGCAGGTGGCAGCACCTTGCCTTTGCTGGTGGGGCAGGGCGCAGGTGGCAACAGCTACTCCGTGCCCGTGCAGACCTTGCTGTTCTTCACGGCACTGAGCTTCCTGCCTGCCGTGCTGCTGATGATGACGGGCTTCACCCGCATCGCCATCGTGTTGAGCCTGATGCGTCAGGCCATCGGCACCCAGGCCGCGCCACCCAATCAGGTCGTGATCGGGCTCTCGCTGTTCCTGACCATGTTCGTCATGGGCCCCACGCTGGACAAGGTCTACAAGGACGCTTACGAGCCTTTCGCCGCCAACCAGATCAGCTTCAACGAAGCGCTGGAGCGTGGTCAGGGCCCCATGCGTGGTTTCATGCTCAAGCAGACCCGCCAGTCTGATCTGGGCCTGTTCGTCAAGCTGGCCAAGCTCGAAGGCGATGTCAAACCCGAGACGGTGCCTTTCCGCGTGCTGGTGCCGGCCTTCGTGACCAGCGAGTTGAAGTCCGCTTTTCAGATTGGCTTTCTGATCTTCATTCCCTTCCTGGTGATCGACATGATCGTGGCCAGCGTGCTCATGAGCCTGGGGATGATGATGCTCTCGCCAGTGATGGTGGCCTTGCCGTTCAAGCTGATGCTGTTCGTGCTGGCCGATGGCTGGAACCTCTTGCTGGGCTCATTGGCTGCCAGCTTCGTGCAGTAAGGAAGAAGGTAGAACATGGATCCGCAACAAGTACTGACCTTCAGCCGTGATGGCCTGCTGACCCTCTTGACCGTGTGCGGCCCCATCGTGCTGGTGGTGCTGGCAGTAGGGCTGGTGGTCAGCATTTTCCAGGCCGCTACCCAAATCCACGAACAGACCCTGTCGTTCGTGCCCAAGCTGCTGGCCGCCTTTGCCACACTGGCTGTGGCCGGCCCGTGGATGATGAGCAAGCTGGTGGAATACATCCAGCAGGTGCTGCAGTCGATTCCTTCCGTGGTGGGCTGAGGGCCCGCCGCAGCATAAGCCAGGCACATGGTCAGTTTCTCGGAAGCCCAGGTACTGGCGTGGATCACGCCCTGGCTGTGGCCATTCTTTCGCGTGCTGGGCCTGTTCACTTCGGCGCCCGTGCTGTCGTTGAAAGTGATTCCCCGCCGGGTTCGCCTGAGCCTGGCCATCCTGATCGTGATCTGCGCGCAGCCCAGCCTGCCTGAGATGCCGCCCATCGAGCTCAACTCGGCCGGGTCTCTGATGGTGATCGCACACGAGGTACTGATCGGCCTGACCATGGGTTTTGCCGCCCGGGTGGTGTTTGCTGCGATCGAGTTTGCGGGTGAACTGGTCGGCCTGCAGATGGGCTTGAACTTCGCCAGCTTCTTCGATCCTTTGAGCGGCACCCAGGTCACGGCCGTCAGCCGCTTCTACGGCACCACTGCCGCCTGGTTGTTTGTGGTCATGAACGGGCACCTGATGTTGACGGGCGCCGTGCTGGGCAGCTTCCACGCCTTCCCGGTCTCGCCAGAGCCACTGGGTTTTCTCAACATCGTGCAGCCGCAGGTCTGGGGGGCCGAGTTGTTCAAGCTGGGCCTGTGGGTGTCGCTGCCCGTGGTGTCCATGCTGATTCTGGTCAACCTGGTGATGGGCCTGGTGGCCCGTGTGGCGCCGCAGATGAACATCTTCTCGATCGGCTTTCCGATCACGCTGGCCGTGGGCTTCACCGGCCTGTGGCTGACGCTGCCCATGATGCAGGCGCCGCTGACGATGGCGCTGGAGCGGATGATGGGTTACTTCCAGTGAGCTGAGGCGGTTTTGGCGCTAACCTTGGCGTCCATGAAACTGCCATCTCGCCGCTCTTCGATCCGTCCGACGCCTGTGGCCAAAACTGCAGCGAAAAGGGCGTCGTCCCATGTTGCATCGCAGGCTGATGGCCCTACGCGCCGCCAGGTGCTGGAGGGCCTGGTCGGTGCGGGCGTGGCGGGTGCTGTGGGAACGGCGGGCTTGCCGGCCTGGGCAAGCAAGGGCGACAAGCCCGATCAGGCGAACAAGTCAGGCAAGGTGGGCAAGGTGGGCAAGCCGGCGGAGCCAGTCTGGAAGCCGGATCACACGGTCATCGTCATTTTGGAGAACCTCTCCGCGTTTGACGCCACCTCCGGGCAGCGCAAGGAGCGCAAGGCGCCGGTTTTCGATCCGGTGGCGTCTGATTGGAAGTTCTTCAACGAACTGGCCGAGAAGGGCGCACGGTTCACCAATTCGAATTTCGGGCGCACGCCATACAACTCGAATTTGCCAACTCGTTCCAGCCAGCCCAACTACCTGTTTTTGTTCTCGGGCCACAACCAAGGCGTGCTGCCCGCGTGGTTCGAAGACGAGCGCTCGCCCTACAAGGGCGTGGCCCTGCGGGACCGTCGTGGCGAGCTTTTGCCCACCAGCAGCGAAACCAATGTGGGCGTGGCCAACAGCAATGTCCCCAATTCCTGGCTGCCGTTCACGTCACCCAACCTGGGTGCGGCGATTTTGCAAACTGGCGGGACGTTCCTGAGCTTCTCGGAATCCATGCCTTACCCGAGCTGGAACTGCGGTACGGATTCCAGCGTGGCGCCCTGCAGCGCCAATTTCGCCTTCACGGACGATTACCGCCGCAAGCACAATCCGGCCGTGAACTGGACGGACCAGATCAACCCGACCAGCCCCCGTGGCCTCAAGGGCGATCTGGCCAACCACGTGATGCCAGTGAGCGTGAATCTGGCTTTCGAGCCGACGAAGGATCCGGTGCTCAAGCAGAGCTTTCGGGGCTTCAACCGGGATGCCAATGGCAAAACCTTGCCGTTTGACAGCCTGCCCAACGTGGCCATCGTTGTGCCCAATGAGCAGCACGATGCCCACAGCAACTCCGCCAAGGCGGCCGACGACTGGTTGCGTCAGCACATCGGCCCTTACGCCGAGTGGGCGCAAAAGAACAACAGCCTGCTGATCGTCACGTTTGACGAAGACGGCAGTACCGATGACAGCCGCGGTGATGCCTACATGACCGGTACGCATCGGATACCGACGCTTTTCTTTGGCGCCGGCGTGAAACAGGGCGTTGACGATCAGCGCATCGATCACCTGAACGTGCTGGCCACCGTTCTGTGGCTCAATGGGGCGTTGGACCGCTTTCGGGCTGATTTCCGTCAATTCCACAAAGTGATGGATGGATCCGGATCCGAAGCGGAGAAGGAATGGCTCAATTTGCAGCCCATCACCCAGGTGTTTGAACGCACCCCTGTGAAATCCTCGGACAAACCTGCCAAGTAATCTTCCAAGAATCGCCTGACGAAGTTCGTAGAATCGGCGCCCATGTCATCGAAGCCATCCACCAAAGCTCCCAGCACGTCCACCCAGCCTAGCGCCGCCTACGGTGAAGGCTCCATCCGGGTCCTCAAGGGCCTGGAGCCCGTTAAACAACGGCCGGGCATGTACACCCGCACGGACAACCCCCTGCACATCATCCAGGAGGTGATCGACAACGCGGCTGACGAAGCCCTGGCTGGTTTTGGCAAGCGCATCGCCGTGACGCTGCATACCGACGGCTCCGTCAGTGTTGAAGACGATGGCCGTGGCATTCCCTTCGGCCTGCACCCGGAAGAGCAGGTGCCGGTGGTCGAGATCGTGTTCACGCGCCTGCACGCGGGCGGCAAGTTCGACAAGGGCTCGGGCGGCGCCTACAGCTTCTCGGGTGGTTTGCACGGCGTGGGCGTGAGCGTGACCAATGCGCTGTCCACCCGCTTGCAGGTGACGGTCGCCCGCGACAAGCAGGTGGCGCAACTGGCCTTCAGCGGTGGCGATGTGATCGAGCCGGTGACGGTTCGCCCCGCAGCGTCGGGTGACCGCAAGAACGGCACGACCGTGCGCGCCTGGCCGGACGCCAAGTATTTCGAAAGCGCCGAGCTGCCCAAGGCCGAGCTTGTGCACATGCTGCGCAGCAAGGCCGTGCTGATGCCCGGCGTGACCATCACGCTGACCCATGAAAAATCGGGCGATGTGCAGACCTGGCTCTACAAGGGCGGCCTGCGCGATTACCTGACGCAGACCCTCAATACTGATCCCATCATCCCGCTGTTCGAGGGCGAGCAGTACGCCAGCAATTCGGATGACAACTTCGCCGAAGGTGAGGGCGCGGCCTGGTGCGTGGCCTTCACGGAAGAAGGCTCGCCCATGCGCGAGAGCTACGTCAACCTGATCCCTACGGTGGCAGGTGGTACGCACGAGGCGGGTCTGAAAGACGGCTTGTTCAATGCCATCAAGGGCTTCATCGAGATGCACTCGCTGCTGCCCAAGGGCGTCAAGCTGATGCCGGACGACGTGTTCAGCCGCGCCAGCTTCGTGCTGAGTGCCAAGGTACTGGACCCGCAGTTCCAGGGCCAGACCAAGGAGCGCCTCAACAGCCGCGATGCCCTGCGACTGGTGGGCACCTTTGTGAAGCCCGCCATGGAGCTGTGGCTCAACCAGCACGTCGAATATGGCAAGAAGCTGGCCGAGCTGGTGATCAAGCAGGCCCAGGCCCGCCAGCGCGCCGGCCAGAAGGTCGAGAAGAAGAAGGGCTCTGGCGTGGCCGTGCTGCCCGGCAAGCTGACCGACTGCGAAAGCCGCGATCTCAGCCTCAACGAAGTCTTCCTGGTCGAGGGTGACTCGGCCGGTGGCAGCGCCAAGATGGGCCGCAACAAGGAAACCCAGGCCATCCTGCCCCTGCGCGGCAAGGTGCTCAACGCCTGGGAGGTCGATCGCGATCTGCTGTTCAAGAACAACGAAATCCACGACATCTCGGTGGCCATCGGGGTTGATCCCCACGGCCCGAACGACTCGCCAGATCTGAGCGGCCTGCGCTACGGCAAGATCTGCATCCTCTCTGATGCGGACGTGGACGGCTCGCACATCCAGGTGCTGCTGCTCACGCTCTTCTTCCGCCACTTCCCCAAGCTGATCGAGGCGGGCAACATCTACATCGCCCGCCCACCGCTGTTCCGGGTGGATGCGCCTGCGCGTGGCAAGAAGCCTGCGGCCAAGTTCTATGCGCTGGACGAGGGCGAGCAGACCGCCATCCTTGACAAGCTGCGCAAGGAAGGCTGCCGCGAAGGCTCGTGGTCCATCAGCCGCTTCAAGGGCCTGGGTGAAATGAACGCCGAGCAGCTGTGGGACACCACGTTGAACCCGGACACCCGCCGCCTGCTGCCCGTGGCTTATGGCGAGCCTGGCTTTGCCGCCACCGAAGGCTCGTTCAACAAGCTGATGGGCAAGGGCGAGGCCGCGTCACGCCGTGAGCTGATGGAGTTGCACGGGGACGCGGTCGAGATCGACGTCTGATTGCGCCAGGGTCAAAGGGCAAAGACCACTTTGACCTGCGTGTCGACATCCGATTTGTTGATCACGCCGATCACATTCGGATTGTTGGCCAGCAGCTTCTTCAGGTCAGCGCTTGAGCCCAGTTCCTTGGGTCCCTGGCCGCTGCCCGTGAAGGTCAGGCGAGTCCAGACTGCCCGGGCCTGTTGCTCTGTCTTGCCCAGCACCTTGTCGAGAAACTCGTCCTTCTCCGGGCCCTTGTCGAGCAGCGCGGTCAATGCCGCGCCACCCGTTGGCAAATCCTTCGTGCGCCCCAGATAGATGTCTGCAACCTGGCCTTTGGTGAGTGTGTTCACGGGGCTCTTCGCGCCCACGACCACCACCACATCGGCCCTTGCCGACACCACGACCAAAACCAGCAAGGCTGAAGCCAGCCTGACGCCTGTGCGGGCGCCGAACTTGTATGTGCGCATGGCTCGCTCCTTCTTAAAACACGACGTCGTAAGAAATCGCGATGACCTTGGCCGACCCCGCGAAGGGCGTGCCACTTGTCTCGGTCATGCGGTCGTACTGAATCTTCAGGTCTGATTTGTTGGTGAGGTCGTAGCGCAAGGCCACCGTGCTCGTGTGATTGTGGAGCGGGTTATAGATTGGAAATGGCGAGCTTTCCGCGTAGCGACTGAACCCCAGCGTCGGGATGAACTGCCCGATGCGATAGCCCGCATTGATCAGGTAAAACTTGGCCTTGTAGGCGTAGTCGGCCCGATCGGCAATGGCGTACTCGGATCGAATGATCCAGTTGTCCAGGTCGGCGTTCATGGCAATGCCGTAGAACTTCTGCCGTCCGCTGGTGGCGCCGGAAGGCTGCACGACCAACTGTCCAAGGGTCTCATCTGTTTGCTGGAACTTTGACTGCACATAGGTCAGGCGAGTCGTGAACCAGTCCTGATTCAACTCCAGACTAGCGCCGACGATGTTCTTCCAGTCAACGGTTTGCTTTTCATCCTGGATGAGCTTGTAGTAAGGGTTGTTCTTGCTCGACTCACCGCCAGCAAAGAAGTCTTGCCGCACGGCCCAATCACCCAGGCGTGTCTGATAGCGCGCGCTGGCGCCGTTGTAATTCACCACGTCCCAACCATAGACGTCCGGCGCAGGGCGAATGGTGTTGTACGCGTAGCCGATGTCCTGGAAGTCGGAGTAGTAGTACAGAGGGAGTCGTTTGCGGCCTATCTGGAACGTCCAGTCAGACACGCCTGTGTAGCTCAGGTATGCCCATTCCAGCGAGGCTTTCTGGGCACGGTTGAGTCGGCCGGTGACCTGGGCGGTGCCTGAGACGGTCGGCGTGAACTTGGC
>NZ_SCTN01000428.1 GCF_004297345.1 Aquabacterium sp.
TCTTGTTGCAAAGCGCTTCCCATGGGCTCAGCATACCAGCGGCGCCACCAGTGTGAGGGCCCGAAGGGCGGCGGGAGTGTCTCGACGTGTTGTGGCCATGCTTCTGTCGGACCGGGCACAGCTTTGGCTGCCCCGATCAAGCCGGCCTGTGTGCAATCCACCTCTGGCAACCGAGGAGACAAGACATGAGCCACGAGACACACATCCGCCCGATCAAGCCCCGCGAGAAGCTGGATTTCCAACTCGGTAGTGGCATTCCCCGGTTCTGGAATGGCGGCGACGCGTTCAAAACACGTTTCTTTGATGCGATGTCGCTGACGTTTCCCATCGGAGAGCGTTACTTCATCAGCACGGTGAGGGCATATCGCGACCAGATCGCCGATCCCCACCTGCTGCAAGAGGTCAAAGACTTCACGCGCCAGGAGGCCCAGCACGGCATGGTGCACACGGAGTTCAACGCCATGCTCGAAAAGCAGGGCCTGAACGTGGCCTGGACGCAGCGCTTCCTGGATCGCAAGTTCAAGTTCCAACTGGCCAGGTGGTCCAAGGCGTTCAACCTGTCTTACACGGCAGCGGCTGAGCACATGACCGCCATGATGTGCACGACCTTCATGGAGCGCGCAGACATCATCGAGCCGTTCGATCACCGCATGCGTGCGGTCTACACCTGGCACTCGATCGAGGAGGTTGAGCACAAGGCGGTGTGCTTTGACGTGTTGACCAAGGTGGCCAAGGCGGGCTACTTCACCCGCATTGCCGGGCTGATCTACTTCAGCATCGAGTACCCCATCGGCAACTGGTACATGGTCAACCGGATGCTCAAGGACGATGGCTTCAGTTTGCTGCAGCGCGCGAAGATGCTGCTCAAGGGCGCGTGGTGGTTGTACAAGCCCGGAGGCGTGTTCCTGCCTGCCTTGGGGTACTACCTCTCCTACTTCAAGCCTGGCTTTCATCCATGGCAGCACACTGAAATGGGGCGATACCAGGATTGGTTGACCGCGTTCGAGCATACAGGCGACCCCGTCGAAGCATCAGAAGCGTTCACTGCAAAGGTATTGGCAGGCGCTTGAGCTTGAGCACGGGGCGTGTGCCTGGATGATACGCATTCAACCACCCCCGTAATAACCCTGTCGTCAATCTCCCGGCGACTCTTTAGTATGAAGTGATTCTCATATCACTTTAATGGTGCGCATGACACCACATACCGAGGAGACACACCATGTTGGGATTGAAAGTGGCACAGGCCAGATCGGCCACCTTGTGGGCTGCCCGCGTGCTGGCGCTGGCAGTTTGGGTGAGCGCTGCGCAGGCCTCAGACCCGGGCATGCCTGATTGCGCTGACGTGGGTGCTTTGCGCGTGCTCGACGACAATCAGGGCGCGATCGAATCGTTGGCCTTTTTGCCCTCGGGCAGGCTGGTTTTCGGCAACAACTTCAGCGGCAAGGTTCAGCGCAAGGATTCGCCGTCGTCAGGGCCCGTGGTGGTCGCCGAAGGTTTGACCTGGCCAGGCGGCATCGTGGTCAACACTGAGCACGAGATCATGATCGGGACGGGTAACGGCCTGGGTGGGCTCGTACCTTCACTGGGCCTGGCGGGCGTTGCCCGTGTGAACCTGGATACCGGTGTGGTCACGCCGGTGATCAAGGGGCTGTCGATGGCCAACGGGCTGGTGCGTTCGGCCGAGGGCACCTACTACGCCTCGGATGACCTGGGCAAGAGCCTGGACAGGGTCTTGCCAGACGGCACGGTGCAGCGCAAGTGGCTGGCACAGAACAGCAATGGCCTGGCGTTGAGCAAGGACGGGCGCACCTTGTACGTCAACCAGTTCTTGCCGGCCGGCATCAAGGCTGTCAACCTGGCCGATGGGCAGGTACGTGATCACGCCAAGGTGCCGTCGCAGCGCAGCCTGGCCGGCCTGGATGGCTTGACGATCGACGAGCACGGCAACCTCTATGTGGTGGCCTACTTCAGCGGTGAAATTTGGCGTGCCACACCGCAAGGCAGTTTGTGCCGATTGGTGTCGGGCTTGAGCTTGCCCAGTGCCGTTGCCGTGGGCCAGGCAGGGCAGGGCTTTCAGGCAGACAGCCTCTACATCGTCAGCCACAGTGGGAGCTTGATGGAACTGCCAGGTGCGGTTCCGCGCTGACTCAGAAGTCGTACTTGGAGATGAGGATGGGTTCGGGGCAGGCCTTGGCGAGCTTGTCCTGGACCACGGCCTCAATGGCCTGGGCATGTGCGTGATAGGCCTCGACCCAATCTTGCTGGCTGTGGCCTGCGGCGAAGCGGGTTTCCAGCGCTTCGCGGGTGATGATGGCGCGGACCAGTCGGCGACCAATGGGCATGCGCACGATCACGGAGTCGTGACCGGCATAAACGGGGGGGCGAACGTCGTTCATCTGCTGGCTCCTTACTGCGGGCTGGATGCACGCTGGTTGATGAGGCTGCAGTGTTGAAGCCTGGCGCCTGAGCGAGCGTAAGGAGATGCTTCTCGGACTTCAAATGGTTGCGGTTTCCCGTTGAAGCCCTGGCAGAGGCTGTGTAAACAGGCGAAGACTTGCGTGTTGTTGCAAGCGTAAAGATCAGGCTGCGCGTTCGGTCATGGCATGGGGATGGCCTATTGCAAAGCCATGGCGGCCTTGATGCTTGGCCTCGTACAAAGCCTTGTCAGCCGCCTCCATCAGATCTTGTTTGCGCAGCAGATCGTGCGGCGTGCAGCACGCCACGCCCACGCTGATGGTGACCCAGGCTGCCGTGCTGGATGCCTGATGGGGAATGGCCGCGTCGTCCACCATTCGAACCAGCATGCGAGCCAACTCGATAGCGCCATCCAGTTTCGTGTCCGGCAGCAGGACGATGAACTCTTCGCCACCAAAACGCGCCACCACGTCAGCAGGTCGCTGTGCCACCTGGGCGATCACGCGAGCGATTTCCTGCAGGCATTGATCACCTGTCGGGTGCCCGTAGTGATCATTGAATTGCTTGAAGTGGTCCACGTCGATCATCAGCATGGACAGTGAATTGCGATTGCGACGAGCCCGATCCCATTCGGATTTCAGTGTGTCTTCGAGGTGTCGGCGGTTGTAGAGGCCGGTGAGGCTGTCGCGGCTGACCTGTGCGGCCAGTTCGCCAGCAAGCCGGTTCACTTCCAGCTTCTCGATATGCAGCAGCCTGGCCTGGAGAAAGGCCACGCGGTCGCGGTCTTCCCGGATGAAGCTGACGAACAGGCAGACGCAGGCAGCAAGCAGGTATTGACCGAGAAACAGCAAGGTGAATTCGGTAGAGGTGTGTGACCACGGTGCCAGCAGGAAAGCGCTCAGGCCAATCACCATGCCTTTGAACGACGAGAACAGGGATTGCTGGAGCGCCAGCGTGCCCACCAGCAGCACGATCAGCGTCATGTAGATCTGGTTGTGGGCCAACTGCGCGCTGTGAAATCGAAAGGTCGATGCCACCTTGACCGCGATGATGAAGCCGAACATCCAGGGGATCCAGCGGCCGGTATTGCCTCGCCAAGGGGCTCGTCTGGCCATGATCAGGCCGATCAGACCTGCGCCCACGGCCAGGCATTCTGTTAAGGCATAGGTGTGCAGATCCGGGCCGGCCAGATGTTGGCGGAAAAAGATCAGCCCGAACCCCAGGCAACCCAGGAAGGCCAGAAGGAGCAGCGGCGACCACAGATCGACCAGCCTGTTGAAGTCCGCATCGCGCTGCGATTGGTAGTGCGCAGCCAGGTTCGGCGCGATCTGCACGAAGCGGGAGCGATGCCGCAGCGAGCGCTCGATCTCAAGTTTGGTTGAGATCTCAGAATTCATGTCTCACCCCGCACGATGCGTGTTCTTGCTTGTTCCACATCGTGGCAACACCTACCCGTTCGGGTGAAGGGGGGAATCCCTGTTGAGGGCGTGGCGTTTGACTAAATAGCTGAGGGCCGGCCAACAAAAAAGGACAGGCGATGTGTTCGCCTGTCCTTGGTATGGCCGAAGACCGAGAAGATCAGGCCTTGACGCCGTGCTCCGATGCTGCCTTCAAACCCAGCATCTGACGGGCCTCTGCGGGCGATGCCACCTCTCGGCCGGCGCGGCGTGCGCATTGCGCCAGGGCTTCGATCAACTGGCCATTGCCGGTGGTGCGTTCGCCGCCGGGCAGGTAGAAGGTGTCTTCCACGCCGGTGCGCAGCATGCCGCCCAGTTCGGCCGTGGCCTGGTGCACGGCCCAGATCTCTTCGCGGCCAATCAGCGTGGTCTGCCAGGTGGTGCCTGGCTTGCGGTACTTCACGAGCAGTTTGAGCAGGTCAGCGTCAACCGGCATGCCCGAGGCCACGCCCATCACGAAGTTGTACTCGAGATAGTCGGCCATGCCGGCCTTCTGGTACATCTCGACCGAGCGCACGATGCCCACGTCGAAGCATTCGAACTCAGGGCGGGTGCCCACTTCGTTCATCACATCGATCATGGCCTTGACCTTGTCGACCTGGTTGTCGAACAGCATGGGCGGCCATGCCCATTGGCCGTCGGCTTTGATCTTGAGGTAGTTCAGGCTGCCGGCATTGCAGGCGGCGATCTCGGGGCGAACAGCGCGGATGCAGGCCGATGGGCCGGAGATGTCCGGGCCAACCACGCCGGTGGTCAGGTTGATGATGACACCAGGGCAGGCAGCGCGGATGGCCGTGTCGATTTCGGAGGCGACAGCCGGATCCCAGCTGGGGAAGCGGCCCATGCCGGGTTCCTGGCGGCGCAGGTGCACGTGCATGATGGCCGCGCCTGCATTGAAGGCTTCGCGCGCGGCGGCAGCCATCTGGGCAGCCGTGACTGGCACGGGATGTTGAGCGGGGTCGGTGAGCACGCCGGTGAGGGCGCAGGTCAGAATGGCCTTGTCCATGATCAGGATTCCTTCGCAGAGGTGAGTTCGATGTCGATCAGCAGGGTCTTGGCCTGCACCTGTTCGCCCGTTTGTGCATAAACGGCCTTGATCACGCCCGGGGCTTGGGCGGACAGCCACATTTCCATCTTCATGGCCTCGATGCTCAGCAGGGGCTGGCCTTCGGTGACCACATCGCCTGTCTTGACGAGAACCTGGGCCACGGTGCCGGCCACAGGTGCCAGTGCGCGACTGGGGTCCACGGCATTGCCGGCATCCGGCCAGGCCGAGACTTCGCTGAACACGAACACGGCCGCGTCCTGCACGAGGTGCAGTTCTTCCCCGCACCACACGGCGATCACGCGGCGCTGCACGCCATCGAGTTCGTAGCGCAGCACGCCGCCTCGCGCGCCATCGCCTTGTTGATCGGCACCATGGCTGATCAGGCGCATCGCGTGCGGCACTTCCTTGACCGAGGGGCTCACATCGAAGCGGCCTTGGCGATGGCCTTGCACACGCAGCGTGCGCTTGGTGGCATCACATTGCAGGGGCACGTCGAAACCGGTGACGCTGTCTGCGCGCAGGGCTGGCGCCGTGATGCCGGCATCCTGTCCTTGCTGGCGGGCGGCGAACACGGCGGCAGCCACCAGCCAGGCTTCATCGGGCGCAACAGGGCGCTGCAGGATGGGCTCGTTGTCGAGTTGCCATTGGTCGATGAGCGTGGTGGTCATCGTGCCGGCGCGGAAGCGCTCGTGGTCAACCAGATCACGCAGGAAGCGGGCGTTGTGCTTGAGGCCCAGCAAGGGGGCATCGTCCAGCGTGGCGATCAGGCGGCGGATGGCGTCGTCGCGGTCGCGGCCGTGCACGATGAGCTTGGCCACCATGGGGTCGTAATGCGGGGTGACGGTGCCACCCTCCACGATGCCATCGTCAATGCGCACGCCATCGAACAAGGCCAGGGCCGGGCGCCACCAGTTGATCTGGCCGGTCTGCGGAGCAAAGCCAGCGTAGGGGTCTTCGGTGTACAGGCGCGCTTCAATGGCGTGGCCACTGAGCGTGATCTGATCCTGCTTGAGCGGCAGGGGCTGGCCTGCGGCCACGCGCAATTGCCACTCCACCAGGTCGAGGCCCGAGATCATTTCGGTGACCGGGTGTTCCACCTGCAGACGGGTGTTCATCTCCAGGAAGTAGTAGTTCAGGTCCTGGTCGACGATGTATTCGATGGTGCCGGCGCCGCAGTAGTTGATGGCCTTGGCGGCCAGCACCGCATCGCGGCCCATGGCTTCGCGCATGGCAGGGCTCACCACGGGCGAGGGTGACTCTTCAATCACCTTCTGACGGCGGCGCTGCGCGGTACAGTCGCGTTCGCCGATGTAGACGGCGTTGCCATGGCTGTCGGCGAAAACCTGGATCTCGATGTGACGGCCATCAAGCACCAGGCGCTCCAGCATCAGCGTGCCGTCGCCAAAGGCGCTTTGCGCTTCGCGGCGGGCGCTGACGATGGCTTGTGCCAGCTCATCGGCCTGGTGCACCAGACGCATGCCACGGCCACCGCCGCCACTCACGGCCTTGACCAGCAGCGGGAAGCCCAGGCGCTTGCCTTCGGCGATCAGGGTTTCGTCGTTCTGGTCTGCGCCGAGGTAGCCCGGTGCCGTAGGCACGCCAGCCTTGATCATTTCCTTCTTGGCGCCGGCCTTGTCACCCATCACGCGGATGGCTTCAGGCGATGGGCCGATGAAGATCACGCCCGCATCGGCACACGCTTGTGCGAAGCCAGCGTTCTCCGACAGGAAACCGTAGCCAGGGTGGATGGCGTTGGCGCCGGTCTTGCGGCAGGCCTCCAGCAAGGCCTCGACCTTGAGGTAGGACTCTGCAGCGGGTGCGGCGCCGATGCAGACCGCTTCGTCAGCCAGGCTGACATGCGGCGCTTGTGCATCGGCTTCGCTGAACACGGCCACGGTGCGGTAGCCGAGCTTGCGTGCGGTGCGGATCACTCTGCATGCAATCTCGCCACGGTTGGCGATGAGAATTTTCTTGATCATATTGATGTCAACTCAAGCGCTTTGAAAAGGCGTGGTCGGTTTCAGGCAATCCAATTGGGTTTGCGCTTTTGCATAAAGGCACTTGTGCCTTCCTGGCCCTCATCGCTCAGCACGGCTTGCGCGAACAGCTCGGCCGCATCGTCGATCAGCACTTCAGGTGTGCTCAGGCGTGCACGTGCCAGCAGGCCCTTGGTGGTGCCGATCGCTTGAGGGCCGCATGCCATGATGCTGGCGATGGTGTTGTGCAAGGCGTCATTGAGCGCATCCACACTGCCATGCACCTCGTGCACCAGGCGGATGGTCAGCGCTTCCTGGGCGTTGACCTTGGCACCCGTGACAGACAGGCGCTTGGCCTCTGCATAGCCCAGGCGCTCCACCAGGAAGGGCGCGATCTGCGCGGGGATGATGCCCAGCGAGGTTTCGGGCAGGCGGAAGCTCACGTTGTCCAGCGCCAGGGTCACATCCGACACACAAGCCAGGCCGAAGCCACCACCCATCACCGTGCCTTCCAGCACCGTAACTACAGGAAGCGCGGTGCGCGCAAACGCCAGGCACAGGCGCCCGAATTGCGCATTGACTTGGGCCACCGGGCTGGGGCCCGCCACCTTCACGCCGGTCTTGGCTTCTTCTGCTTGTTGCACAGCCAGCTTCATGCGGGCCTGGGCCATGTCGCTGATGTCGCCGCCAGCGCAGAAGTGCCCGCCCGCGCCGCGCAGCACGATGACGCGCACGCCGGCGTCTTCTTCGGCCTGACGCAGCGTGGTCAACAGTTCGTTGATCATGGCCAGGGACATGGCGTTGCGCACTTCAGGCCGGTTGAGCGTGATGGTGCAGATGCCTTTGTCCTGCTGGACCTGGATGGTGGAGGTGGTCATCGTGAGGCGCCTGGTTTGATTACTTGCGGGCCTTCTTGGGCAGCGTGCCTTCGAACTTGCAGATGATGCCCAGCATGATTTCATCGGCACCGCCGCCGATCGAGACCAGACGGCCGTCACGGTAGGCTTGCGAGATGGGGTTGTCATACGTGAAGCCCATGCCGCCCCAGTACTGCAGGCAGCTGTCGGCCACTTCGCGGATGAGGCGGCCGCACTTGAGCTTGGCCATCGAGGCCATGCGGGTCACGTCCTTGCCTTGCACATACTCTTCCACGGCGCGGTAGACCAGCGAGCGCAGCAGTTCGACTTCGGTGCGCAGCTCGGCCAGACGGAAGTGGATGACCTGGTTGTTGATCAGCGGCGTGCCGAAGGTGTGGCGTTCCTTGCAGTACTCAATGGTCAGGTCGATCAGCTTGTCGAGCATCTTCAGGGAGTTGGCTGCACCGTACAGGCGCTCTTCCTGGAACTGGATCATCTGCATCATGAAGCCGGCGCCTTCTGCACCGACCAGGTTGCGACGAGGCACGCGCACGTTGTCAAAGAAGATCTGTGCGGTGTCCGACGAGTTCATGCCGATCTTCTTGATCTTCTGCGTGGTGATGCCCTTGGCATCCATCGGCACGATGATCATGGACTTGTTGCTGTGGACCGGGCCTTCGGAAGTGTTGGCCAACAGGCAGCACCAGTCGGCTTGCGTGGCGTTCGTGATCCACATCTTGGAGCCGTTGATCACGTAGTCATCGCCTTCAATGCGGGCCGAGGTCTTCAGTGCGGCCACGTCGGAGCCGCCACCGGTTTCGGACACGCCGATGCAACCCACCATGTCGCCGGCGATCGCAGGGGCGAGGTATTCACGCTTGAGTTCATCGGAGCCGAAGCGGTGCAGGGCAGGGGTGCACATGTCGGTCTGCACGCCGATGGCCATGGGCACACCGCCGCATGGGATGGCGCCCAGCTCTTCGGCCACGACCATGGAGTAGGAGAAGTCCAGACCCAGGCCACCGTA
The DNA here is from genome assembly GCF_004297345.1 of Aquabacterium sp. Classification (GTDB taxonomy): domain Bacteria; phylum Pseudomonadota; class Gammaproteobacteria; order Burkholderiales; family Burkholderiaceae_C; genus Aquabacterium. The sequence continues at coordinate 8,781 of NZ_SCTN01000428.1, forward strand.
GGCGGTGTCGTACTTGACACCCAGCAGGCCCAGGTTGCCCATCTTCTTGAACACTTCATGGGCCGGGAAAGTTTCGGCGGCTTCCCATTCCTTGACGTAAGGATTGATCTCGGCTTCGCAGAAGCGCTTGACGGTTTCGGCGATTTGACGGTGTTCGGCTGTGAATTGCATGGTGGTCTCCTCGGGGCTCTCTGTGTCGCCTGGCGTGGCGGCGACTGTCTGGGTGGTGTGGGGAAAGAACGAGCGGGTGGCTATAGGCGGGGCTTACAGACGGGCCACGCCGAAGGTGTTGGGGCGCAGCTGGCGCTTGTCGGCTTGCATGGCCATGTCCAGGCACATGGCCAGCACACGGCGGGTGTCACGCGGGTCGATGATCCCGTCGTCCCACAGGCGGGCGGTGCCGAACAGCACATTGGATTCGGCGTCCAGGCGCTTGCGGATCTCGGCGCTCATGCCTTCGAGCATCGCGTCGTTCACAGGCATGCCGGCGCGTTCCATCTTGCCGCGCGTGACGATCTCCATCACCTTGGCGGCCTGCGCGCCACCCATCACCGCGGTGCGGGCAGAAGGCCAGCTGAAGATGAAGCGTGGGTCGAAGCCTCGGCCGCACATGCCGTAGTTGCCGGCGCCAAACGAACCATTCAAAGTGATGGTGAACTTGGGCACGCGTGCATTGGCCACGGCCTGGATCATCTTGGAGCCGTGCTTGATGGCACCGCCATGTTCAGCAGCCGAGCCCACCATGTAGCCGGTCGTGTTCTGCAGGAAGACCAGCGGGGTGCCGCTTTGATCGCACAGCTGGATGAATTGCGCAGCCTTGGTCGAGCCTTGTGGCTGGATGGGACCGTTGTTGCCCAGGATGCCGACCAGATGGCCGTTGATACGGGCGTGACCGCACAAGGTCTCCGGCGCGTAGTTGGCCTTGAACTCGAGGAAGTCGGAGCCATCAATGATGCGGGCGATGACCTCGCGCGTGTCGAACGGTTCGCGGTCGTCGGCGGGTACGCAACCCAGCAGTTCTTCTTCGCTGAACAAGGGCGCGATCACCGGCTTCTTGCCACTGGCCTCGACCTCATCCCATTGCAGCTTGTCGATCAGCTCGCGGCACATGGCGATGGCGTGTGCGTCGTTGTCGCTCAAGTACTCGCCCAGGCCGGTGACGCTGGCGTGCATCTCGGCGCCGCCCAGGTCTTCGTCGGTGGCGTCTTCGCCGATGGCTGCTTTCACCAGGGGTGGGCCAGCCAGGTAGATGCTGGAGCGGCCCTTGACCAGGATCACGTAGTCAGACAGGCCGGGCAGGTAGGCGCCGCCCGCTGTGGACGAGCCATGCACCACGGCGATCTGCGGGATGCCCATGGCCGACAGGCGCGCCTGGTTGGCGAAGCTCTTGCCGCCATCCACGAAGATCTCGGCCTGGTACATCAGGTTGGCGCCGCCGGATTCGACCAGGCAGATCAGGGGCAGCTTGTTTTCGCGGGCGATGTCCTGGGCGCGCAGGCCCTTTTTGAGGCCCATCGGTGAAATCGTGCCGCCTTTGAGGGCGCTGTCGCTGGCGGTGACCAGGCAGCGCTTGCCAGCCACGTTGCCAATGCCGATGATGGTGCCGCCGCCCAGCACGCTCTTCTTGCCATCGTCGTCATGCATGCCCAGGCCGGCCAGGGTGCTGATTTCGAGGAAGGGCGAATCGCGGTCGAGCAGGCGGGCCACGCGTTCACGCGGCAGCAACTGGCCGCGCTTTTCGAACTTGTCGCGCTTGGATTCGGAACCATCGCGCGCCAGCTTTTCAAGGGCGCGCACCTGTTCCAGGCGCTCGGTCATGCGCGCCACGGCGGCGCGGTAGGACTCGGATTTGGTGTTGAGGGCGGTGCGCAGAGCGGGCATCTTGGTTCGGATCCTTGGCAAGGAAGGCTCTAAGGCCACTGCCTGCACTGTAATCTTGCTTGACGTTAACGTCAACTGAATGATGCATGGGTGAATCCCCTATGACAAACGTCACCGTTCGGCGATAATCACGTCATCGGGCAGTCACGTGTCGTGCACTGCACCTCCTTTTCACTTTTGTTATCTGGTGCCTCCGTGGTTGCTCAACTGAAAGCCAAAACCGACGATCAATTGATGGATGAGTTCGGCGATGAGGTCGGGTCTGTGCCGTCCTGGGCTTTCGAGGCCGACGAGGACGAGCACGCGGCAGATGCGCTGATGGGCATCGCCGAGGTGTGCGAGCGCTACAAGGTCTCGCCCCGCGCCCTGCGCTTCTACGAAACCAAGGGCCTGCTGGCGCCGCGCCGCATCAACGGCACGCGCGTCTACAGCAAGCTCGACAGGGCGCGCCTCAAGCGCATCCTGCGCGCCAAATCGCTGGGCTCGCCGCTGTCCGAGATCAAGCACTATCTGGATATGTACGGCCAGCACGGTGAGGGCCGCATCCAGCAGCTCAACTACGTGATCGAGAAAACCGGCAAGGCCATTGCCGAGCTGGAGGCCAAGCGCGCCCAGATCGACGCTTCGCTGGCCGAGCTGCGCATGATCAACGAGCGCAGCCGCAAGACGCTGGAAGGCAAGCGCCCGTCTGACAAGTAAGGCAGCGAAGTCGCTGGTTTTCGGTGGGTGAATCCTTGCCGGAGATGCGACTTATTTGGCAGCTTGTTTGGCGCATCAACGGCTCAATCTTTGGCCGGAAGTTGCCGATAAGCTCGCATGGCTTCAGGTCCTCAACAAACATCTCAGGTTCCGGTGCAAACTGCCCCGTCCAGCGAAGTGACGTGGCAAACACCCATGCGCGTGGTTTTGGCGGCAGCGCTGGTGTTGTGCATGGCGGTATTTTTCCTTCGCTGGTACGAGGCGCGCTCTCGAGCGGAGGGCGATGGACAGGCGGCGCTGGCGCTCATCGAGCAGCAGCCACCGAGCGTCAATGTGCAGGCGCCCGCCTCACTGGCGGCTGCCATGAAGCCCAGAGAGTCTGTGCTTTCGCTCAGTCATTGCATTGGTGCGCAGTGCGTCACCATGTACGCCCCCTCCCCGGTCGCTGCTTGCGACTACGCCGCCAGCTTCCAGCCGCAATGCGTGAGCGTGCGCTCGAAGGTGAACATCGGCTACACAGTGATGGTTCGCTTCGACTTGTTGCCTGTGCTCCTGGCCGCCGGCATGGATCTGGCTGTGAGTGGCGGGGTGTTCGGCCTCGTGCTGCTGCTGTGGTACCTGCATGTGCAAAAGGCGCAGGTCAAGGGCAAGGCTGCCGTGGCCCAGCAGGTCAAGCTGGGCGCGGAGCGCGATCCTTTGACGGGCGTGCTCAACCGGGTGGCCTTCGAAGCTGCGCTCAAGCGCCATAACGAGTCCACCAAGCAAGTCTCCAAAGGTACCGATGGTTGCCTGATGTACTTCGACCTGGATCGCTTCAAGCTCATCAACGACACGCACGGCCACATCGCCGGTGACGTGGTGCTCAAGACCGTGGCACAACGCCTGAAGTACACCCTCGGTGACGTGATGATCGGCCGGCTGGGCGGCGACGAATTTGCCGTGCTGCTGGTGGACATCGGTGCACGCGACAAGATCGAGCAATTGGGCAAGGTGCTGATCGAGCAGGTCTCCAAGCCCATCCAGATCGACAAGGTTTCCGACTATGTGGGCCTGAGCATTGGCGCCTACATGCTCAAGCGTGGCGAGCTGAGCGTGGGGGACATGCTGCACCGCGCCGACCTGGCCATGTACGAGGCCAAGCGCACGGGCCGTGGCCGACTGGTGTTCTATGAAGAATCCATGGAGAACGCCTCGCGCGGCCAGGCAGAGGTTCAGGGTGACCTCAAGAAGGCGCTGGAAGAGCGGCAGTTGTTCATGGTCTATCAACCCGAGTTCGATGCGCATGACGGCATCCGGGGCATGGAAGCCCTGGTGCGTTGGCGTCATCCCACCCGGGGCCTGATGGCACCCGAGGAGTTCATCCCGGTCGCCGAAAAGAACGGCCTGATCGTGCCCTTGGGCAAGATGATTCTGGACATGGTTTGTTCTGACCTCGTGGCCATGCGCAACGAGCGCATCCAGTTGCCCTACGTGAGCGTGAACATCTCTCTGCGTGAACTGTCGTCGCCCACGTTTGTGGACGATGTGCTGGCGACCTTGAAAAAGCGTGACCTGAAGCCTTCGGATATCGAGTTCGAGATCACCGAAAGCACGGCCATGGTCGGTCAGGCCGGCAAGGAAAGTGTGATCCTCAAGCGCTTGTCTGAACTGGGTTTCCGTCTGGCCATCGACGACTTTGGCTCTGGTTATTCTTCGATTGCGCGTCTGCTGGATCTCAAGGTCCAGAAGCTCAAGATCGACCGCGTGTTCGTGTCGGCCATCGGCAAACCTGGCTTTGATTCGTCATTGCTGGAGTTGATGATCTCGCTGGCCAAGCGCCTGGGCGTCAAGAGCGTGGCGGAAGGCGTTGAAACGCCCGAGCAGGCTGCCTGGCTGCGTGAAGCTGGTTGCCTGATGATGCAAGGCTTCCTGTATGCCAAGCCCATGAACCAGGCCCAGTTGATCAACTGGATGAAGCTGCAGGAAGGCGACCACGATTTTGATGGCGGGGTGTGGGAGGCCACGCAAACCGTCGAAACGGCCGCGACCTGATGGTCGATGATCAAGGGCTGCTCAGCCCTTAGCACTTGAGGCAGTTCTCCACTGATGTGGCGATCTGCTCGACGGCTTGTATACGCAGTGCCGTCAAATCCTGCCAGGGATAGCGTGTGTTGATGAGCCGGGCGTGCAGATAACCCGTACTCAGTGCATAGCGCAGATCGCTGGCCAGGCGTGCACGCGCTGGATCACCACCGATCTCTTGCGCCACCGCTTTGCTCAGGTTTTGCGCCATCATCAGTACCTCCTGATAGATCGGTGCTTCTGTCCAACGTGATTCCACCGATTCAACGTAGGCCTGCTCGGTCATGAAGATCAGGCGGTAGTAGTCCGGCCGCGCTTCGTAGTAGGCCAGGAAGACATTGATCGCGGCGCGCAGTTTTTGCCGGAAGTTCAAGTCTGGGTTGGCAAGCGCAGCGTTGATGAGCCCGTTGAGCTCGGTGATCGCGAACTCCCATAAGCCGCGCAGCAGCCCCGCCTTGTTGGGGAAGTAGCGGTACAGCGCCATGGCAGATACACCGACTTCTGCGGCCACCGCGCGCATCGTTACCCCGTGCAGCCCCTGAGCCTGAAACAGGCGCATGGCTGCATCCAGCGTGGCGCGCCGCAGCGCCTCTTGATCTTCGACGTTGCCGCGTCTCACGCGGCTACTCGCGTTGCCGATTCGGCTGCGATTTATGAGTTTGCCTGCCATGCGATCGATCATAAAACTTACGCGTATGTTTATGTGTATGTTTACAAGTAAATTAAGCGTGAAAAGCAGCGCATTGTCTTTTTTCATCAGCGTCCGGGAATCCCGATACTGAATGCATCACGTTCGCGCCAGGTTTGGCCTGTCATGCCGTTCGTGCCACTCAGTTTCACGAAAGGTCCGACATGAACATCCCTTTGCTCAGGCAGTTTTCGGTGCGCGGCAAGCTGGCGCTGGCGTTTTCGGTGGTGCTGGTGCTCATGGCCAGCACGGCCTTGAGTTCAGCCATTGGCGGCGCCACCATCCATGGCAAGACACGCACCTTGATCGACATCCGCCTGGCAGGTGTCCGCGACAGCCTGCTGATGGCCGAGTCCGCCACCCGCATGCGCACACGTGATTACCGGGTGGCCATCACGGCGCCTCAAGATCTGCCTGCGGCCACCGCACGGTTGGTCAAGAGCAAGGAGGAATTCGAGAAATTTCGCCAAAGCTATGCCAACTCGATTGCCGACGACCATGAGCGGGCTTTGTACGACCAGGCCATGCGTGACTGGGCCGATTACGTGAAGGTATCTGACGAGGGTGTGTTGATTGCGCAGTCAGGCGACATGGCGCGCACGCAGCACTGGGTGAGCACGCAGGGCCTCAAGAGCTTTGACAAGTTGGCCGCGTCGCTCAAGGAGGTTGCGGCCTACAACGATCGCATGGCGCAGGCCGATGGTGAAGATGTGGGCGCCCTGTATCGGCGCGGCATGATCGTGTCGGCCGTGCTGGTCGTGGGGGCCATGGGCCTGGCGGTGCTGCTGGCTTGGGTCATCACGGCCTCGATCGTCACGCCGTTGGAAGAGGCTGTAGATCTGGCCAGTCAAGTGTCGCGTGGCAAGCTGACCATGCAGATCGATGCGCACGGCCAAGACGAAGTCTCTCGCTTGCAGCGGGCGCTGGGTGAGATGGTCGCGCATCTGCGCAATGTGGTCAGCGAGGTGCGCGATGGCGTGGAGTCGGTCAGCACGGCATCCGCCCAGATCGCCACGGGCAATGCCGACTTGAGTCAACGCACCGAGGAGCAGGCCTCCAATCTGCAGCAAACAGCCGCCTCCATGGAGCAGTTGACCTCGATCGTCAGTCAGAACGCGGCAGCGGCCTCCAAGGCCAATGACGTGGCGGCGCGCGCGGCCGATGTAGCCCGCCATGGCGGCAAGGTGGTCAGCGAGGTGGTGGGCACCATGAGCGAGATATCGAGCAGTTCGCGCAAGATCTACGACATCATCGGCGTGATCGACAGCATTGCGTTCCAGACCAATATCCTGGCGCTCAATGCGGCTGTGGAGGCGGCGCGGGCCGGGGAGCAAGGCCGAGGCTTTGCCGTGGTGGCCGCCGAGGTGCGCACGCTGGCGCAACGCAGTGCACAGGCAGCCAAGGAGATCAAGCAGTTGATAGGCTGCAGTGTGGACAAGGTCGAGCAGGGGGCCGTGCAGGTTGCCCAGGCGGGCCAGACCATGGAGGACATCGTGGCAGAGGTGCGACGGGTCGAAGAACTGATGTCTCAGATCAGCCTGGCCAGCCAGGAACAGTCAACCGGCATCTCTCAAGTGGGGCAGGCCGTGGCCCAACTCGATCAGGTCACTCAGCAAAATGCCGCATTGGTGGAAGAAGCCGCGGCTGCCGCCGACAGCATGAAGCACCAGGCCGCACGGCTGGCTGATGTGGTGCGGGTCTTCGAGGTTGAAGCAGCGGCCTGAGCGCGTGTCAGACGGGCATCAGCGGATGCCCACGAACATCTTCCAGCGCTTCTCGTTTTGCTTCTTGGCCTGGTACAGCGCCTGATCGGCTTGCACGAGCAGCATGGGCACCGATTCAACGCGGTCTGAATAGGCGGCCATGCCAATCGAGATGCCCACGCCGATCTCGTCGCCCGTGGACAGCGTGATCGGGGCTGACACGGCCTTCACGATGCGCTTGGCCAGTACCTGCGCCGAGTCTTTGGCGCCATGGCGCATGACCACGCCGAACTCGTCGCCGCCAAAGCGCGAGAGCACGTCGCCCAGTCGCACCTGCTGATTGAGGCGGCGTGCGACTTCGCACAGCACCTCTTCGCCAGCCGCGTGGCCAAAGCCATCGTTCACATCGCGAAAGCCATCCAGATCCATGCTGAGCACGGTGAAGGGCTCGCCCGTGCGCATGGC
>NZ_SCTN01000429.1 GCF_004297345.1 Aquabacterium sp.
CGCCTGTGCACGGCGCCGGCTTTGGGTACAGAGCTGTACAGGCCCACCAGTTGGCAGTTGCCGGACGGATTGAGTGGCTTCATGTCAGGCTCCGTGCTGACCCAGCGCCGCACGTTGGCTTATTACACCGACCCGGATGGCGAGCAGGATGCGCAGGTCGAGCGCAGCGTCACGAGCTACAACTTCGATGTGGGCGCCAACTGGCGCGAGCTGGGTGAATGGCGCCTGGGTCTGGTGGACGAGGCCTGGCGTGATGCGCCCTCTCTGACTTCGGCCAAGTACGCCGCCTTGCGTGGCGCGACCTCGGCGTCTGAAGGCGTAGACCGCTGGCGTGAGCGCGGTTGGCGCATCAAGGCCGTCTTCGATCAACTCGATCACGCCTTCTTCCCGACACACGGCTGGCGTCTGGAGGGCAACTGGATGCAGGGCCGCAGCTTGCGTCGTGGCGATTCTGCAGGGCCTGAAGGGCGAGTGCGTCACCTGGAGCTGCAAGGCCAGCAGGTGCAAAGCTGGGGCGATCATTCGCTCAACGTCTTTGCTCGATTGGGCATGTCAGATGGCGTGAGCCCGGACATCCCTCGTTATGGCCTGGGTGGCTTCCAGATGCTGTCTGGCTTCGGGCCCTTCCAGGTCAGTGGTCAACAGATTGCGCTGCTGCGCCTGGGCTACCAGATCCGCCTGACCGACATGGCACTCACGCGTGGCCTGTTCCTGGGCAGCAGCTTTGAAGTGGGCAATGCCTGGGAGCGCCCGGAAGACATCGGGCGTGGCAAAAAGCGAACCGGACTGAGTCTGTATCTGGGGGCAGATACAGCCTTCGGTCCGGTCTATGGGGCCATAGTCAACAGCCCGATCGTGGGGCCGACCTTGATGCTCTTTGTCGGTCGTCCTTGAAAGTGCTTGACCTGCTTGCTGAGGTCAGACGCGGCTGAGCGCCTGGCCGACCGTGGCGCGCAGATGGTCCATCAGGTGGCCGGTGATTTTGTTGAGCGGCAGCACCTCATTGACAGCGCCCGCTGCGATCGCCTCGCGCGGCATGCCGAACACCACACAGCTGGCCTCATCCTGCGCGACGCAATAGGCGCCGGCATCGCGCATCTCGCGCATGGCCTTGGCACCATCGGCGCCCATGCCCGTCAGCATCACGCCGATGGCATTGGGTCCCACGGTGCGGGCGGCCGACTGGAACAGTACTTCCACGCTCGGCTTGTGACGATTGACCGGATCACCGTCCTTCACTCGGGCGATGTAGTTGGCGCCCGAGCGCTCCACACTCAGGTGCATGCCACCTGGGGCGATGTAGGCATGGCCGGGCAGGATGCGTTCGCCATCGCTCGCCTCTTTGACGCTGATCTTGCACAGCCCGTCCAGGCGGTTGGCGTAATTACGCGTGAAGCCTGGCGGCATGTGCTGAGTGATGACCACGGCAGGCGAATCCGCCGGCAGGGTGATCAGCACTTCCTTGGTCGCTTCGGTGCCACCTGTCGATGCGCCAATGAAGATGATTTTTTCAGTGGACAGGCGGCCCAGGCTGGCGCTGGAAACGGGAGCGGCAGGCTTGGCGGCACCCGCAGCAGCAGGGGCGCCCGGTGCGCCAGCCGCAGGTGGCACATGCAGGCGGTTGATACGGGCCTGGGAGGCCACGCGGATCTTCTCGGTGATGTCATCGGCCAGCAGCTTCAAGCCATCGGCCACGCCGATCTTGGGCTTGGCCACGAAGTCGATCGCACCCAACTCCAGCGCCTTCAAGGTGACATCAGCACCGCGCTCGGTCAGCGTCGACACCATCACCACAGGCATGGGGCGCAGGCGCATCAGCTTGGACAGGAAATCGATGCCATCCATGCGGGGCATTTCCACGTCCAGCGTGATCACATCGGGGTTGAGGTTGCGGATCATCTCTCGTGCCACCAAGGGGTCGGCAGCCGCGCCAATGCATTCCATGTCGCGCTGGCGGTTGATGATCTCGGTCAGCATGCTGCGAACCAGCGCGGAGTCGTCTACAACGATCACTCGGGTCTTGGCCATGATGTCTCTCTCCGCTATCAGAACAGGTCAATGGAGCCGCCGCCGGTACTGACGGGCACCACTTTCTGGGCTGCCATGCGTTCTTGTTGAACGATGGCTTCCGGATTGGTCGGGGCCAGGCGCTTGACCATGGCCTTGCCGCTGTGCGGCAGGAAGCAGACCTTGCGCGGGTAGATCTCCAGCACGTCCTTGGACACGACGGGGATGCGTTCGGTCTTGAGGTACTCCATCACGAAGGCGGTATTGCGCTCGCCCACGTTGATGCTGTTCATGCCGCTGATCACCGCGCCACCGCCGAAGACCTTGGCTTCCATGGTCATGCGCGAGGCACCCATCTTGAGCATCTCGTTGATCAGCAGTTCCATCGCGTAGGAACCGTAGCGGCCGGAGTCCGCGCCGCTGCCGCCGTTGTCGGGCAGCATGAAGTGGTTCATGCCACCGATCTTGGCCTGACGGTCCCACAGGCAGGTGGCGATGCACGAACCCAGCGTGGTCATGATGAGCAGGTCTTCGTTGAACACGAAGTACTCGCCGGGGAGGATCTTGACGGCTTCGGATTTGAAGTGCGCGTCATAGAAAAAGAAGGAGGCTTCGCCGGGCTTGGGCACACGCGCCTTGAGCTTCATCAGGCGCTCAGTGCGTTGCCCCAGGATCGGTGCATTGCCGATGCCGGATGCGACGGGCGGCGGCGTGCCTGGTCGGTTGGCGCTGAGGGGAGGGCTGCTGATCATGGATGCGTCCTTGGGTCACCTGCCGGCGTCAAACCTTGTCATAGACCGTCTTGCCCTTGAGGGTGAAGAGGTCGCGCGATTCTGTGAAGTTCTCGGAGTGGCCCACAAACAGCATGCCCTTGGGCTTCATGACGCCATGGATGCGCTCCAGCACCTTGCGCTGCGTGGGGGCGTCGAAATAGATCATCACGTTGCGGCAGAACACGATGTCGAACGGTTCGCCCAGTTGCCAGCTGGTCTGCATCAGGTTGAAGGGGCGGAACTCGATCATGCGGGCCAGTTCTGGCTTGACGCGGATGCTGCCCGAGTTGGCACCTTTGCCGCGCAGGAAGTAGTTGCGCAGGTGCTGGGGTGTCAGCCCTCGGGCACTGGCTTCATACACGCCACGGGAGGCGGTGGCCAACACATTGGTGTCGATGTCGCTGGCAACGATCTTCACGGAGGCGTGCAGGCCCATGGTCTCGGCTACCGTGATGGCCAGCGAGTAGGGCTCTTCACCGGTTGAGGCTGCTGCACACCAGATCCGCGTAGCCTGGCCATTGCGGGCGCGCAACCACTCGGTGAGCGTGTGGAAGTGGTGCTCTTCGCGGAAGAAGGAGGTGAGGTTGGTGGTAAGGCAGTTGACGAACTCCTGCCATTCTTGTGTGGAGGCCGTACCGCTTTCCAGCCACTTCAGGTAGGTCTCGAACGAAGTGTGACCGGTGTCACGCAAACGGCGAGACAGGCGGCTGTACACCATGGCCTGCTTGCCTTCGTGGAGGCTGATGCCGGCGCGTTCATATATGAGCGCACGCACCCGAGCGAAGTCCCTGGGGTGGAAGTCGAACTCTCGGTCGGTGACCAGGTTCAGGGTGTCAGTGGCAGTGCTCATGTCGGATCACGAAAGGTGAACGCGGGCCGGGTCGACCTGCTCCGGTCTTATCGTCACGGATGCAGAGAAGCTTGAGCGTGCCTTGCCGTGCTGTCGTACAAACGATGAGATCGTGGGAGATTGCAGCTTTTCTCTGCCCTTGACCTGTAACAGGACTGCTAGACTAGAGCGCAGTGATTTATTCGCCCGTGTGGAGCTCTGCCATCAATTCGATCGACACCGCGTCCATGGCCCTCAATGACGATGCCGCCTTGTTGGCCGGTCTGCGTCTGGACAAGGCCCTGAACCTGCTGGCCCAGGCCGGTTGGGCGGCGCCGTCCGATCTGGAGGCCGGCTCCATCGATTGGTTGCAGGCCGTGATTGATGGCCTGTGCGATGTCTCCAGCCGCGATGCGCTCACCGGCCTGGCCAACCGCCGTCAGTTCGAAGCGGCCATTGCCCGCGAAGTCGACCGCGTGGCCCGTAATGGCGAGCCGGCCTTGTTGCTGGTCGCTGACATCGATCACTTCAAGAAAGTCAACGACACCTGGGGCCATGCTGCGGGTGACGAGGTCATCAAATCGGTGGCGGCGTGCCTGCAAGATTGCGTGCGCCCCATGGACCTGGTGGCACGTGTAGGCGGCGAAGAGTTCGCCATCATCCTGCCCAATTGCCCGCCTGCTTTCGGCCAGACGGTCTCCGAGCGGATTCGCCAGAAGGTGGCCGCGCGCCCCGTGGCCATCGTGGGTGGCCAGCAATTGGCGGTCACGGTCAGTATCGGCGGGGCGTTTGCGCCGCAATGGGTGCGATCCACGCCCGCTTTCTGGAGCGAACGCGCGGATCAGCAGTTGTACAGGGCCAAAGCCGAGGGGCGTAACCGCACCTGCCTGGACATGCCACCGCTCACGGTCGTCAGTGCCGAAGAGAAGGGCATGTTGTTTTCAGGCTTCGGGCAATTTGACCCAATTTCGGACTCAGGTGCGGGTGATGC
>NZ_SCTN01000430.1 GCF_004297345.1 Aquabacterium sp.
AATGGGCCGACACCTCCATCGTGGCCAATGACGTGCAAGTCAAGTTCAAGCTCGTGCTGCAAGGCGTGCCTGCGCAGTAAGCCATCCTCGTTTTTTCCGTCCCACTGAACCCCTCAGCCCCACAGGAGCTATTTCATGAAGCAAGTGACCCGCCTCTTCGCCGCCAGCTCGCTGGCCTTTGCCTTCGCCACCTCGGCCTTCGCTGCGCCCGAGACCTATGGTGTCGAGCCCAACCACACCTACGCCAACTTCTCGTACAGCCACATGGGCTTGTCGACCCAGATCAGCAAGTTCAGCAAGACCAGCGGTACCGTGGTCTATGACAAGGCCACCAAGACAGGTTCGGTGGATGTCACCATCGACATGAAGTCCGTGGACACCGGCTCGACCCTGTTCAACGGCCACATCCAGGGCGCCGACTTCCTCGATACCGAGAAGTTCCCGACCGCCACGTTCAAGTCCACCAAGGTCGTGTTCGAGGGCGACAAGCCCGCCACGATCGAGGGCAACCTGACGATCAAGGGCATCACCAAGCCCGTGACGCTGAAGGTCACGCACTTCAACAACATGGAACACCCCATGGCCAAGAAGGACGCCATTGGCGCCAACGCCAGCACTCAGATCAAGCGCACGGAGTTCAATGCCGGCAAGTACGCACCGCTGGTGGGCGACGACGTGACCATCACGATCTCGCTGGAAGCCATCAAGCAGTAACGCCTGGCTGTTGACGCTGAGTGCCGCGCAGGTGCCGCAGCAGCACCGTGCGCAGCTCGTCTTGCCTGAAGGGCTTGGCCAGATGGTCGTTCATGCCGGCGGCCAGGCAGCGTTCGCGGTCGCTGTTCATGGCGTTGGCCGTCAGGGCCACCACGGGCACGGGCGGCTTGCCGCGATCGTGCTCCCAGCTGCGTAGCCGGCGGGTGGCTTCGATGCCATCCAGCTCGGGCATCTGGCAGTCCATCAGCACCACGTCGTAAGGGTGGTCGCGTTCCAGCTCGGCCAATGCTTCCAGCCCGTTTTCCACCCGCGTGACCTGCACACCCAGATTGGCCAGGGTGGCTTCGGCCACGATGGCATTGACGGGGTTGTCTTCCGCAAGCAGAACATGGCCGCCCTTGTTGGCTTCCATCGTGATGGCCTCTGCTTCTTGTGGCCCGATCTCAGCGGCTTGCTGATCGGTCAGGTCCAGGTCCACCTTCTCCACTTGCGTGGCGGTCAATGGCACGGTCATCGTGAAGGTCGAGCCTTTGTCGAGTGTGCTGATGCACACGATGTCGCCCCCCATGGCCCGCGCAATTTCGCGCGAGATGGTCAGGCCCAGGCCCGTGCCTTTGTGCTTGCGCCCGAAGCTGCCATCGACCTGATGGAAGGCCTCGAAGATCAGTGGCAGGTGTTGCGGCGAGATGCCCACGCCCGTGTCTTCGATCTGGAACACGACCAGTCGCTCGTCCTGGCGCGACACGCGTACGCGCACCTCGCCCGCATCCGTGAACTTGATGGCGTTGCCCACCAGGTTGTGCAGCACCTGGCGCAAGCGGGCCGCATCACCCTTGACCCAGCACGGCGCAGGGATCTCGAGTGTGGTGCGCAGCTTCAGGCCCTTTTCAGTGGCCGTGATCTTCAGCACGGAGAGCACGTCGTGGATCACGCCTTGCAGCTCGAAGGCCGAGGTGCTGACCTGCAGCTTGCCGGCCTCGATGCGCGAGAAATCCAGCACATCATTGATGATGCCCAGCAGATGCTCGCCAGTTCGCTCGATCAATTCCACCTGCTGACGCGAATCAGCCAGCACACCCGGTTTGGTCGGCAGGCGGTTGTGCACCAGCCGGGCCAGGCCCAGGATGCCGTGCAGGGGCGTGCGCATCTCGTGGCTCATGGTCGCCAGGAACTGGTCCTTGACTGCACTGTGGCGCTGCGCGAGCTTGAGCGCCTCGGCGCGTTCACGGGCGATGCGGTCCGTGGTGAAGCGCAGCCAGAGCAGCTCGGTGATGCGGCGTTCACTGCGCCGGCTTTCGAACATCATCAAAGCCAGCAAAGCAAGCAGGCCAACGCCCCCGAAAGTGCCGTAAGCGTCCTGGCGCGTGAGCAGCGTCAGTGCGGCTGGCAGCAAGATGGGCACGTTCATCAGCGCATTGGGCTTGATGTCGGCTTGCAGGGTGAAGGCGCACACGCAGCAGGCGCCCACCAGCGTGGCCACAACGACGACCGTCGTGATCAGATCTTGGACGGGCATGAACACGCCGGCCAATCCCCATATGAGGCCGTGCACTCCGCACGCCACGTTCAGGCTCTTGAGCCAGTAGGCGCTGGCGCGGTTGCGTGAACCCACATAGGTGCTCAGGTGAATCACCCGAAGGACAGCGATCAGGATGCTCAGGCCTGCCCAGATCATGGCCTTGTCGCGGCCAATCTGCGGTGCTACCACCACGCTCAAGGCCAGGGCAAACAAGGCACTGAACACCGCCACGGGCAGCGTGGCCGCAAACAGCATGCGGATCCGCTCGGCCCGGATCAACCGGTTGAGTTCCGGGTCGTCAGGTGAGATGCGCGCCCGATCAGGGTCGGGCAGCATCAGGGCGTGGCAGTTGAAACGCATTCGGCTTATATCGTCGCCTGTTGCACGGGACTTGAGTAAATTGGCGCTTCTCAAAGAGAAAGCCCCGGCAAGACCGGGGCTCTTCGTGTATCAGTCAAGTAGCCGGTTGGTCTCAGGCACTCAGCTTACGCCGACGGTGAGCCAGACCAATGCCTGCCAGGCCCAGCCCCATCAGTGCGTAGGTGCCAGGTTCAGGGATGCCGGGAACTGGATCGATAGGCAGAGCGGGCACCAGCGTGACATAGCCTGACGTATAGGCGTTTGAAGAGAGCGTCACATCCAGATCGATCACTTTGTCTGTCGTGCCAAAGTTGGCGTATTGCACCAGAACATCACGCTGGGCCGAAAAGGTTTGGTCTTGACCGGATGCGTTATCCCACCCCGCCTCCAGCATGAACGAACTGCTCGCGGAGCTCACGGTCAAGGCGTTGTTATTGTTTGAACTCCAGTCTTGATCCAGGCTAGAGAGTTGCAATCCGATATGGGCGTTCACCTTTGAATAGAGCGCAGCGTCGGTTGATCCGCCCTGTGGGGCCAGTGCGTTGAGCAGGTCCGTTTGCGTGCCCGCGTTGACCGTGCCATTGATCGATGCCACGCCCGTGATCACGATGGCGGTATTGGCGCTCAGGGTGATGTGGGCTGGATCGATAGACATGGGGTCGGTGCCACCACCCATCGAGTAGACCATCGGCATCGGTGCATTCAGATAGACGTATTGATAGCCCGAAGCATTGGGATCAACCTGCGCCAGCAAACTCTGGGATGAAAGGCTGGAGTAAACACGAAGCCCGGTTGACGAGGCTTCTGCGGTACCGTCTTGCAAGGAGGACTGCAGGGGGCTGGAGGGCAGCAACGAGTTGCTGAAACCTGGCGCGTCAGTCCAGGCATCGCCTCCGCTGTTCACGTGGATGATGGAGTTGAACGTGACCGATGGTGCGATGCCGTCATTCGGATCAAGATCGACGAGCCGATAGCTCAGGTTGCTGAGTTGTGCGCTGGCCGAAAACAGCGTGTCGCTGGCAGCTTGTGCCGTGCTGGCGCAAGCCAGAACTGTCGCGAACACGATGCGATTGAGCATTCCCTTGTGCATGTTCTTCATGTCTCACCTCTCGCTGATTAATTGGTATGCAATCAGATGGTGGAGGTGCCGGATTGGGCTGTCAACCATCCCAATCAGGGGGTGTTGTAACAACGGGTTTTCAGCTGTCGTTTTGCGGAATGTTCAGTCGCTCACACACCCGCATGGTGGCCAGCTGGAAGGCCTGAAAATGCAGCCCCACCTGATGCGCCACGGGCTCCAGTTCGTGCCACACCGCATCCGGATCGCCGGAGTCGGTCGGGTTGAGCAGCAGCGCGTCCACCGCCGCACCAATGGTCAGCAGCTTTTGCACGGCAGGGCGCTCCTGCGGCCACTGCTCAGGCGAGTTGGGGCGTGCACGCACGCAGTCAGACACATCGCGGTGCAGGCCCCATGATTGGCACAGCGCCGCACCCAGCGCCGAGTGGCTCACGCCGAACGCTTCGATTTCTGCGGCGCACAGCAAGGACTCATCGCTCTGATCGTTGAGCTCCTGATAGCGCTGGCGGTCATACGCATACAGCACCGCGCGGCCGGTTTCTGCAAACAGACCGGTGGTGTGGGCTTGCCAGGGATCCACGTCGAGCTGGCGAGCGATGCGGCCCATGGCCAGGCCACGGATGCCCGCACGATCCCAGATTTTTTGCAGCAAGGGGCTGGGTGGGAAAGCGCCGCGCAAGCCGATTTCATACGTGAGGCCGGCAACCTGCGCCATCCCCAGATATCGGATGCCTTCGTGTACCGTCTCGACCCGCTTGAGCAGGCCGAACAGCGCCGAGTTCACGGTGCGGACCACGGCCGAGGACAAGGCCATGTCGGTTTCGATCAACGCAGCGAGCTGGTCGATCGAGCTGTCCTCTTCAGCCATCAGCAAGGACAGCTTGACCAGCGTGCTGGGACAGGCTGGCAGGTCGATGTTGAGGTTGCGTAGTTGGGGGGCGATGCTCATGACTGACTCTCATCCTATGATGCAGGATCAGTCTAGGCTTTTGCGCCCTGTGGGAAAAGTGGAAGTGCCTTGTTTAGGCGAGGCTTTCCCGCCTTTTCCCGTGAAATATCAACGCGTCACGAAACGGCGGCGGGGGATGCGGGCCGCTTGCGTGGTCAGGCCGTTGGTGCGGCGGAACTCGCTGGGCGGCATGCCCTTCCAGCGGCGGAAGGCTTCGATGAAAGTGGTCACGTCCGCATAACCCAGGCGTTCGGCGATTTCGCCATGCGTCAGGCTGGCGGAGGCCATGAGTTCTTCGGCCAAGGTCGAGCGCACTTCTTCCAGCAAGGCCCGGAATGTGGCTCCCTCTGCTGTCAGATGGCGACGCAGCGTGCGGGAAGTGATCTTCATCTCCGCCGCAATTTCTTCCATGTCGGGAATGTGGCCCGGGGTGCGCATCAGGCGGTCGCGCACGGCAGCGGCCACGCCAGTGCGGGTCTTACGGGCGTCCACCAGCTTGCGGCACATCTGCTCGCACAAGGCGGCGGTATGTGGGTCGGCTTGAGGCAGTTTTTCCTGCATTAGCGCCGTTTCGAACAAGGCGCAATCACGTGCCTGGCCGAACATGGGGCGGATGCCGAACAGGTTGGTATAGGCCTCGACCATGTCGAGCGCCGGCTCGGCGCGGCGCATGTGAATGGCGCGGTAAGGCAGGGGGTGGCCCAGGATCTCTCGCTGCAAGGTGATCACGGCTGCGCGGTCGCGGTCCAGGATGAACTGGCGCACGTCAGGGGGCAGGTGGTCACTGTGGAAGGACGATTGGATCAAGTCGCCGAGTTGCTCGATGTCGTTGATGGTCAGCGAGAAGGTCAGGTTCAGCATGCGCGAGGCCATGCCGACGCCCGAACCCAATGTAGGGCTGCTCATCACCGCGTAGCCCCACAGGCCGTAGGTGGTGACGTGGTAGCGGGTGCCCGCCTGCAGGCCCAGCGTGGGGATGTGGGGCAGGGCGTTGATCAGGTTGCGGATGAGTTGCACTTCCTGATGCGCTTCGATCTCGCCTTTGGGATCGTCCAGCAGGGCACGTGTGATGCCCGTGTGGCGCAGCATGTTGTCTACGCTCACGCCATGATCGACGCCGAGCTGGGTCAGGACCCGGGCGGTGGCAATGCCTCGCCTGAAGTCCCAGATGGATTTGGCAGATGCTTTGACGCTCATGATGTGTTCCACGCTCCCCGCGCGATTTGACAAACCATTATGTCGGTTGGGGTTACATGTGTGTCCTCAAATCTGTCATCTACCGTGACATTATTTCAAACTAGGGATGACATTTTCGGACAAGGCAAATCTGAGCGATCTTTTTACATGCTGAAAGGCCGTGACGCCAGGTCGCGTGGCCCCCGCGACCGGTGGGGCTGGATTTCACTGAGTTGGCAGGCACGCAGGAACGCTGCGGTGTATCGTGCAATTGTGACGAAATGTGTGTGATGCTGGCCATTCCATCTGCCAGCCATGAGGAGTGCAATGTCGTCGGGAGCCCTGTCCGCGTTGACCCATGATCCTGCTTTGGGCGCTGAGGCGCCCGTGGCGGCATCTGGCGTGGACCAGGTCGCCTTGATCGCCGAAGTCCTGGCCCTGCGTGCGCAACTGAGGGCACAGGAGGCTGAGAATGCCCGCCTGTCTCGGCTGCTGCATGCCAGGCCGGCCGAGCAGCGCTTTGAAACCATCCTCGACAGCATGCCCGGCGCTGTCGCGTACTGGGATGATCAACTCATCTTGCGGTACTGCAACCGCCGCTTGCAAGCGCACTGGGGGCACAAGGCGCATGAACTGATCGGCCGCCACATGAGCGATTTGTTGTCGCTGGAGGGCTACCAGCGCACGTTGCCTTTTGTGGATGCGGCCTTGAGTGGCCGTGAGGTGTCGGGCGAGCACCATGAGCGCCAGGGCTTGATCGCCCAGGTCAGCTACACCCCGGATGTGGTGGACGGCCGGGTGAGGGGCTTTGTCGTGCTGGCCATGGACATCACCGAACTCAAGGATGCCAAGGCGGCGGCCGAGCTGGCCAGCAAGGCCAAGAGCGAGTTCCTGGCCAGCATGAGCCACGAGATCCGCACGCCGCTCAATGCCGTATTGGGTTTCGCGCAGATTGGCGCGCTGCGTTTTGATGCGCATGAAGCCGCCGGGCATTTCAAGCACATCCTGCAAGCCGGGCAGCATCTGCTGGGCCTGATCAACGACATCCTGGATTTTTCGAAGATCGAAGCGGGCAAGCTGGAGTTGCAGATCGGCGAGATGAGCCTGGGCCAGGGCATCGAGCAGGCTGTGGACCTGGTGCGCGAACAAGCACGGCTCAAAGGCCTGAAGCTGCACGTGGTGCGCGAGGCGGGCGTGCCCGAGTACTGGCGCGCCGATGCCCTGCGGGTAGGCCAAATCCTCATCAACTTGCTGACCAATGCCGTGAAGTTCACCGAGCGTGGCGAGGTGCGCCTGAGCGTGAGCACCGACAGCGCTGGTCTGCATTTGGTTGTGCAGGACACCGGCGTGGGCATGGACGCGGCCTTGTTGGCCAGGCTCTTTGACCCCTTTGTGCAAGGCGATGGCAGTTCCACGCGCCGGGCCGGAGGCACGGGCCTGGGTTTGTCCATCTGCAAGCGGCTGGTGGACTTGATGGCCGGACACATCCGTGTGGACAGCCAGCCGGGGCAGGGCGCCCGTTTTGAAGTGTGTCTGCCTTTGCCTGCCGTGGGCACCGAGGGCGAGCAGGCCGCCGACGCTGAGCCAGGCCCCTGGGATGCTTACGGCTTGCAGGGCATGCGCGTGTTGGTGGCCGAGGACCATCTGGTCAACCAGGTGCTGATGGAGCAACTGCTGCTCAACGCAGGTGTGCGCCTGACCATGGTCGATAACGGGCAGGAGGCCGTGGATGCGGTGAAGCAGGCCGGGCCAGGGGCGTTTGATCTGCTGCTGTGCGACATCGAGATGCCGGTGATGGACGGCTATCAGGCCACAGCCACCGTGCGTGAACTGGACCCAGGCTTGCCCGTGCTGGGCCTGACGGCCCACGCGTTTGACGAGGCCAAGGTGCGCGGCCTGAACGTGGGCATGCGTGACTACATCACCAAGCCCTATGTCTATGAAGAACTGATGGGCCTGATGGCGCGGCACGCGCGGCGTGCACCGATGTAAGTCTTGGCGTGATCAGGGCTTGTCGCGCTGGCGTTTGGCGCGCGGATGGGCCGCGTCATATATCTTGGCCAGGTGCTGGAAGTCCAGCTTGGTATAGACCTGCGTGGTGCTGATGTGGGCATGGCCCAGCAGTTCCTGCACGGCGCGCAGGTCGCTGCTCGATTGCAACAAGTGGCTGGCAAAGCTGTGGCGCAACATGTGCGGGTGAACATGCGTGGGTAAACCGGCTTGCTGCGCCAGTTGCTTGAGCCGGTTGCGCAACTGCATGGGGGTGAGGCGGCCTCCCAGGCGGCTGATGAACAGGGCGTCGCAGGTGGGTGGCGTCAAACTGGCGCGTGCGTCCAGCCAGGCCGTCAGCGCCTTCATGGCTGCTTGCCCCACGGGCACGAGTCGCCGCTTGCTGCCCTTGCCCAGTACATGCGCTTCGGCGGCCTGCATGTCGATCCAGCCCTTGGCATCGTTGCTGGCGGCCGCGTCGAGCCCGAGCAACTCGGCGCTGCGCAAGCCGCTGCTGTAAAGCAACTCGATCATGGCGTGATCCCGCGCGTGCAGCCAGGGCGCTTCGTGCTCGCGGCGTGTTTGTGCGGCTGGCGAGGCGGCGATGTCGTCTGCGTCAGGTTGGTGATCGGCCAGTGCCACCGCGTGGTCAACCGACAAGGCTTTGGGCAAGGGCTTGGCGGCCTTGGGTGGTTTGACGCCATCGACTGGGTTGACCTGTACCAGGCCCTCGCGCCCCAGCCATTTGTAGAGGCCCCGCCAGGCCGCCAGCGTGATGGCGATGCTGCGTGGGCCAAGGCCTTGGGCGTGCAGCCGGGCCGTCCAGCCGCGCACGTGATGCGGGTGCACATCAGTCAGTGCCAGCTTGTGTTGTTCGCACAAGGCTTGCAAGCGTTTGAAGGCGTCGCCGTACATGGCCAGGGTGCGTTCGGCCAGGCGCCGTTGCACGCGCAAGTGATCAACGTGGCGTGTGATCAAGCTGTCAGGCGAACTCAAAGCAGGGGTGTTCACGGTCAGATGGTCAAGGACTCGTCGGCCATGCTAGCCGAGCTTTGTGTCGGGTGATCAACGCTGGCCGAAGCTGGCAAGCAGGTCTCGGAGCATCCAGCCCCACAGGCGTGGCTGGCGTAGCAGTTGCCCCATGGCGTAGGGCAGCCAGGCGGTGCCAAAGGGCACGTAGTAACGCACAGGCACACCCAGTTCTTTGGCCACAGCCATCACTTCGTGACGAGGCAGGCCGCACAACAACTCCAGTTCGCATGGCGTGCCGGCCGCCTTCAGCCGAGTCAATGCTTGGCGAACCAGTTGGGCATCGTGGCTGGCCACGGCCACCTCGACCGCCCGCCCGGCCAGTCGTTCGATCACGGCCATGAAGCCTTCGCGCAGGTCCATGTCCGGGTGTTCGGGGCAGGCCCATTGGCCTTTGACCACGCGCACGCGCACGCCGTTGGCAATGGCCCAGTCGGCATCGTGCAGGCTGCGTACCCATCGGCCCGGTATGGTCAGGCCCAGTTTGGTGTGCTCGCCTTGCACTTGCGTCATCAAGTTCAAAGTGGGCTCGGCCGTTTCGGGGCCGTGTGAATCGAAGTGCAGCCATTGCCCGTGTTGCGTGGCCAGCCGGGCCAGGGTGCCGACGCGGCTTGGGTCGTACAGCAAGGGCGGCACTTTGATGGACACGTAGGCCGGGTGCTTCAGGGTGGTGGCGGCTTCGATGGCGGCCAGATCGTAGCCGGTGATGAGGTCGGGGGCGTCGTCGTCGCTGTTGAAGTAGCCGATGGTGGCACTCAGGCCTTGCGCTTCAAGCTGCCTTGCCAGTGTCAGCGCGTCGTCCAGATGGGGGCCGGGCACATAGGCACGGCTGGCCACCCTCAGCAAAGGGGTCGCCGCGGATTGGATGAGGTCACGTAACTTCCTGCGCATCACCATGCGCCGCATCATGCCCGGCTTGGCCGCGCTTGGCGAGTCGCGCTTGCACGGCTTGCGACATATCTTGAGCCAGGGCAAGCTGGCCGCGAAGGCTCCAGGGGAAGAAGCGGATGTTGACGTAGTCGCGCAGCTGGTTTGTCCAGAATGCCGTCCAGGGGGCAGGGCTGCCCAGGAACTCGTAGGCCCTCAGGCCGCGCTGGGCGGCGTCTGCGATCGTGTGCATCATCAGCAGGTTGCCGGGGCCGCATTGTGAAAAAGCCGCGTCGTAGCCGATCTTGAGCAACCAGATGTTCTCGGCCCATTCCAGGGCGATCTGCATGCCAATGGCCTGGCCGCCCACGCGCATGATGGCCAGACGCAGCAGGCCGGCCTGCATGGCCGCATGGGCATGGGCGCGATGGAAGGGGCCCAGTTGAGGGTCCAGCGCCAGTGCGGTGCCGGTCTGGCCTTTCCAGCTTTTGGCTTCGACGGCATAGGCTTCATCCAGAAGGCGGTCCAGCTCGGCGGCGCTGGTCTGGCTGTGGATCTCGAATTGCAGGCCGCCGAGTTTGTCTGCATGGCGTTCGGCGCGGCGGAAGTCGGAGCGGCGCCCGGCGTTGAACTTCTGGCGTGGGTCGGCCCACCTCTCGTCCAGGTCGATATAGGGCGAGCCGATGGCGGGGCGGATCAGGGTGATGCCCTTTCCGGCGAAGGCCTGCTGCAGGGCCGCCACGCTGGGTGAATCAGCCGGGACGCGAGGCAGGCACACGGCGCGCGACTGTCGAGCCAGAGCCTGCGCCATGTCGGCCAGCTCTTGCTCGCTGTCCCAGCTCAGGTCCATGGGCTCGCGGGTTTCCAGCGCACCGGGCAGGGTCAGGCGCCAGGGCCTGGGTGTCGTCCAGGCGAGGGCGGGCAGGCCGGTGGATCTGGGCGCTTGCCGCTCAGGCGGCGTGAGGTAGCGCCAGGTGCTGTCCAGCCAGGTCGCATGCTGCGTGGGCAGCCGACGACCTTGGTGTGTCATCGCGGCTCAGTCCACCAGACGTGTCAGTGCCGCACTGGCGATGTCGCCCACTTGCAGCAGGAAGTCCACGCCCATGTCGGCGCTGTAGCGGGTCGGGTCGGGCGAGCCCAGCACCAGCAGGCCGAAGCATTCGCCGTGGTGGTGCAGGGGGATAAGGGCCAGCGAGGTGATGCTGGCGCTGTCGTCCAGCCACTTGCTGGCTTCGAAGCCCGAGTTCAGGCCGCAGTAGGGCATGTTCAGGCTGCTGGCAAAGCTGCGGGCGTCGTCGCTGATGGGTTGAGTGACGGTCAGCTCGCTCAGGCCATCACGCAGGGCCAGATTGGGCGTGGCCCAGATGCGCACGGCGGCTTGCGGGATCATGAACTCGTGGCGCAGGCGATCGAGCATCACGTCGGCCAGCGTGGTGTCCTCATGGGCCAGCAGCACGGCGCGCACCCAGCGGTGCAGGCGCTCGGCGATGGCTTCGTTTTCCTGGCCGTTGCGGATCATCTCCATGATCCGGCGCTCCAGGCCGCGGATCTTGTCGCGCAGCATCTCCATCTGGCGCTCCTGCAGCGAGACGGCGCGCTGGCCGTGCGGGCTGGTGAGCTGGATGGAGGCCAGCACCTGGGCGTTGCGTTCGAAGAAACCGGGTGTGTGCACCAGGTAATTGACGATCTCGTCTTCGGTGATGCCTTGCAAGGTCATGTTCTCGTTTGGTGTTCGTTCAGAGTGCGGGCACGTTGATTTCGCCGTCGAAGACCTTGACGGCCGGGCCCGTCATCATCACGTGCGTGCCGGGGCCTTCCCAGCTGATGGTCAGGCGGCCGCCGGGCATGTCCACGTCCACGGTGCTGTCCAGCCAGCCCAGGCGGATGCCCGCCACGACGTTGGCGCAGGCGCCCGAGCCGCAGGCCAGGGTCTCGCCGGAGCCTCGTTCGTACACGCGCAGGCGCACGTGGCTGCGGCTGACCACTTCCATGAAGCCGGCATTCACGCGGCGAGGGAAGCGCTCGTGGCCTTCGATCTGGGGCCCCAGTTCTTCAACCGGGGCGTGTTCGACGCTGTCCACGCGCAGCATGGCGTGCGGGTTGCCCATGGATACCACGGCCACTTCGACCGGATGGTTGGCCAGCTGGATGGGCCACAGCTCGCAGCCGTTGACCATGCGTGGCGTGATGCCAGTTGGGTTGAAGGGCACTTCTTCAGGTACGAGGAAGGGCTCGCCCATATCGACCGTCACGCGGCCATCAGGCTGCAGATGCGGCTCGATCACGGCCTTCATGGTCTGGACGCGGATGGTTTCCTTGTCGGTCAGGCCCGTGTCGTACACGAAGCGGGCAAAGCAGCGCGCGCCGTTGCCGCACTGTTCCACCTCGCCGCCGTCGGCGTTCATGATCCGGTAGGTGAAGTCCGTTCCGTTGGCAGGGGTGCCCTTTTCGACGATCAGGATCTGATCGGCGCCGATGCCGAAGCGCCGGTCGGCCAGGAAACGGTATTGGGCCGCGCTCAGTGGCAGCGGTCCTTGGGTGGCGTCGAGCACGACGAAGTCGTTGCCCGCGCCGTGCATCTTGGTAAAGCGCAGCTTCATGAAGGCGGATTATCCGCCGCCTGGGGCCGCCTTGTCAGCCCAAGTCGTCACCCATGTGCGTTCAGGCGACGGCGCCACCGTCCAGATGGAAGCGTTGAACCGACTTGGACAGGTCGATGGCTTGCTGGCGCAAGCTGTCTGCCGCGGCCGCCGATTGCTCGACCAGTGCTGCGTTTTGCTGGGTCATGTGATCCAGTTGCGTCACCGACTGGCTGACTTGCCCGATGCCGTGGGATTGCTGGCGGGTGGCATCGGCGATCTCGCTCATGGCATGAGTCACGCGGCGGATCGAATCCACGATTTCGTTCATGACCTCGCCGGCTTCGCGCACCTTCTGCGAACCCACTTCCACACGTTCGGTGGACTGGCCGATCAGGCCCTTGATCTCCTTGGCGGCATCGGCGCTGCGCTTGGCCAGCGAGCGCACTTCGCCGGCCACCACGGCAAAGCCGCGGCCTTGTTCGCCCGCGCGGGCCGCTTCAACGGCGGCGTTCAGGGCGAGGATATTGGTCTGGAAGGCGATGCCGTCGATCACGCCGATGATGTCGGAGATCTGGCGCGAGGCGGCGCTGATGTCCTGCATCTGGGTCACGACGCTTTCGACCACCTGGCCGCCTTGCTCGGCACGCTGGCTGGCTGTGTCCGCCAACATATTGGCCACGTTGGCCGATTCGGCAGAGTGCTCCACGGTCTTGCTGAGCTGGTCCATGGACGAGGCCGTGTCTTGCAGATTGGCGGCGGTTTGTTCGGTGCGCTGCGACAAATCCTGGTTACCGGCAGCGATCTCCGTCGATGCCGTCAGCATGCTTTCGGACGATTCACGCACCGAGGCCACCATCTCGCGCAGCCCGTTCTGCATGTGGGCCATCGAGCTCATCAGGCGGCCGATCTCATCTTTGCCATTCACATCGATGTGTTGCGTAAGGTCACCATGCGAGATGGATTGGGTGATGGCTTCGGCGCGCCGCAGCGGTGCCGTGATCGACAGGACGGTCAAGCCCATCAGCGGCAGAAATACGACGCCGGGTGACATCAGCAGGCCCCACAGCCACATGATGGCGCGGGTGGCTGCGGTGCCGGCCTTGGCTCGGCGTGCTTCGGCGACCTGGGTAATGGCGGCATTGAGCTTGCCAGTGATGGCTTCGACGGCATCGGCCTCGGCTCGCGCCGGTTCGCTGGACTGGTAGGCCTCTGCGGCGGAGGTGATCGCAGCCGAAGTGATCAAATCCAGCGTGGGCTCCAGGCCCTTGCCGTAGCTGTTGAGCTTGCCTTCCAGGGCCAGAGCCTGCTGTTTGATCTCGGGTGTGGGGGCGGCTTCGGCCAGGGCCTTGGTGGTCCGAATGGTGTTGACCAGGGCCGCCTTCCAGGCCTTGAACTGTTCGGCGGCGGTCACCGAATCACCTGTGGCGATGATGGTTGTTTTTTCACGGCCGCGCAGTTCGTTGAGATTCAGCGCCAGCGTCGTCATGTGCTGCGTGGCGGCGAACTCCTGGCTGGTAAACGAATCCAGTTCGCCTTTGAGTGACAGCAACTGCCAACTCATCGCGCCACCCACGCTGCACCCAATGCCCACGACGAGTGCCATGCACGCCAGCAAGCGTGACCGGATCGAAAAACCGCGCAACCAAGTGATCCAAGCCATGAACTGGCACTCCTACATCCAGAGGCACGCGAGGCAGATGCGCTCGCTGCAGACAACCTGGGTTGGATATCGGCACCGCGTTGCCCCGACTTGAGGCGCCAGCTGAAGCTCTTCGCGTCAGTAAAACCCGGCCTCACCCTCGGGCCGGGTCTTGAAGCGCTTGTGCACCCACAGGTACTGTGCCGGCTGCTTGAGGATCTCGCCCTCAATGAACTGGTTCATGCGGGCCGCGTCGGATTCCGCGTCCTTGGTGGGAAAGTTGGCCAGCGGTGCCATGAAGCGTACGCGCCAGCCACGACCGCCGGGCAGCAACTCGGCGATCACCGGTTGCACGACCATGTTCATCATGCGGGCCATGCGCGAGGGCGCCAGCAAGGTGGCGGCCGGTACCCCGAAGAAGGGCACGAAGGCGGCATCCTTGGCGCCAAAATCCATGTCGGGCAGGTTGAAGAAACCGCGCCCGTCCTTGATGGCGCGTAGCAGCGGCTTGACCGAGTCGCTGCGCGGAAAGATCTCGGCGTTGCCAAAGCGCAGGCGGCCGCGCTTCATCAGCTTGTCCATCAGCGGGTTGCTTTGCGTCTGGTAGATCGAGGCGCCGGGGCGCTTCTGGCACAGCAGAATGGCGGCGCCGGCCACATCCAGTCCGACGAAATGCGGGCACAGCCACATGGTGGGGCGGCCGGTGGTTTGCATCTCGCGTTCGGCCAGGTCGATGTCCCCTTCCACCTGGATCAGGCGCTTGATGCGTTCATGTGAGGCCCACCACAGCACGGCGCGGTCCAGCAGGCTTTGCGTCAGCCAGGCGAAGTGCGCGCGCAGCAGGGCCTCGCGTTCGGCCAGCGGCATCTGCGGGAAGCATAGTTCCAGATTGCGCAGGCCCACGCGACGGCGGGATTTGGCCAGCTTGTAGAGCAGGGCGCCCATGCCGCGCGCGATGGCGGCCAGCACCGGCAGCGGCAGAAAATGCATCAGCCACAGGATGCCCAACGCCAGCCGGATGCCGCCTTCTTTCAGCGCATTTTTGACGCTCATCAGGTTTGCGCCTCGCTGCCGCCAGAGGCCGAGGTCAGGATCTCGGATCGGGGCTGCTTGTAGCGGTTGTAGCCCCACAGGTACTGCTCGGGTGCTTGCATGATCATGTTTTCCATCAGCCGGTTCACGGCGGCGGCGGATTGTGCCGCATCACCTGAGGCGAGGATTTGTTCGACATCAGGCGCCACGCGGGTGGCGTGCACGATGTAGTCGCAGCCCTTTTGCAGCCGGGCGACCAGGCCAAGGCGTTCGCCTCGCAGCAGCACAACGGCGCATCCCGTCTGGGCAACCAGCTTGGCCGCCATCGTCATCGTGTAGGCCTGGCGACCAAAGAAGTTCGTCCACACGCCCATGCCCTCTGGTGGCACCTGATCGGGTAGCAAGCCCACGGTCTCGCCCTTCTTGAGCGCACGCAACATCTGGCGCACGCCGCTGAGCGTGGCCGGGCTGGTGTTCATGCCGGGGCGGTTGCGGGATTCGCGCATCATCTCGGCCAGCCAGGCCTGTTTGGCCGGGCGGTACAGCGCCGTGATGGGTTTGAGGCCGCCAAAGTGCTCGGCATAGGCCTGGGCCGTGATTTCAAAGCAACCCAGGTGGGGCGTCAGCAGCAGCAGCCCACGGCCTTCCGAGAGGGCCTGGGAGACAGCCTCGGCGTTCGCCCATTGCACTGAATCACCCAGCGCCTGCTCGCGCGGGCGTCCCCACAGACGCGGGAGTTCACCCACCATCTTGCCTGCATGAGCCACGGCAGCCCAACGTTGCCAGGTGTTCATGCCCGCCGCATGCGTGTGCAGTTGCAGACGTCTCCGATAGGAGGGTGACAACAGATAGGCAAGCCAGCCCAACAGGCTGCCAATCGGGTGCAGCACAGCCAGGGGCCAGCGGGACAGCATTGAAAACAAACGAGGCATGGGGCCAATTCTGCCCCATGCCATCGTTCAGTTCCGCGCAGGACTTACTGCGCTGACACCGTGCACGATTGGCCGGCCATGGAGCCAGTGATGTCGTGCAGAACGGGGGCCGTCTGTTTCAACGAAATGGTCCGGAAGGTCGCCGTTGTGGACGCACCTGCAGCCAGCGTGGTGTTGGACGCCACGGGCTGGGCCGTATAGGCCTTGTACGCCTTTTGTGTGAGCGTGGTGTTCTTCACGTTGGTTGTCAGCGTGGGCGTGTCGTACGTCCAGTTGACGCTCCAGCCTGTAGCTGGGTTGCTGGAGAGGTTCTGAACGGTGATCTGGTTGTCGTAGACAGGTGTCTTGCGCACTTGCGTGGTCTTGACGGACACATGGCAGGCGACGACAGGTGCCGAGACCGTCACGCTGGTGTCAATCGTGCCGGCATCCGTCACAGCACTCAGTGCCGCAATACCCATTTCAGTCAAGTTCAAGGACTTGGCGATCAGATCACGGGCGGTGGCCGTGAAGTTCAGTCCGCTCATTTGCACATTGGTCACGGTGTTGCCGCTTTGTGGTGGCGCAATGACCGTGCTGCCCAGGTAGGTGGTTGCGTCCCAGAGCGGCACATTGGTTTGGGTGCCGACACCATTGCCGCCCGTGATCGTGGCGTAGACCTTCTTGCTGGCCAGATCCACCTTGAGGTTTGACAGGCTCACGAACCCGTCGCCCAGGCTGGCGATGCTGGGCAAGGTGATCGTGATGCTGAGGCCACCCAGACCTGATGAAGCCTGAAGCTGTGAGGTGCTCGTGTCGATGTCAAACGAGCTCAAGGGCGATTTGCTGGCAATGCTTGTGAAGCTGACCACGTTGGTGGCGGCATTCACCCTGGTTGTGACGGTTACTTCCGCTGGCTCAACATTGCCAATTGTTGATTTGCGCACGACGTTGGCAAAGCCCAGCATGAGATTGCTGGCGGAGTAAGTCTGTGAACCAGTCAGCACAGCACCGTTATAGGCACCACCCGTTGGTACGGATGTGATGGCGGCATGCGAGGCGCCCACCATCATGAAGGCAGTAGCGGCGATCAGGCTTTTGAATGTGACTTTCATGAATTTTCTCTCTGATGTTTGTATGAATGAGGAGGAGCCTGGCCAGTATTGGCCAGGGCTCTTTCGTTCAATGAGGCGTTACGGTGCGACCACAACCGGGCAGGCCTGACCACCCAGGGTTGCCGACAGATCGCTGATGGCGGGGATCACGCTGCTGGCGTAGCCACGGAAGCTGAACGTCGTCGAGCCGCCGGCCGGGATCATCGTGTTGGTCGACAGGGGCTGCGCGGTGTAGTTCTGCAGGTACTTGTTGGTCAGCTTCGCATTTTTGACGTTGATCAACAGCGTGGGCTTGCCATAGCGCCAGTTCACGTTCCAGCCTGTCGCAGGATTGCTGCTGGCATTGGCCACCGTGACCTCTGTGTTGAACAGCGGTGTGGAGGTGTTGATGACCGTGTTCTTGAAGGTGACGGAGCAGGTTGCGGCCGGGGTGGCTGTCACGGTGGTGGAGACCGATCCAAAGTCCGCAATGGACCGCAAGGCGCTCTTGCCGATATTGCCCAGAGCCAGGGCAGTCGTGATCGTGTTGAAGCCGTCAGTGGTCAATTGCAGGCCCGACACCTTGAATGTGGTGATGGCCGTTGTGTTGAGCATTGAAGGGATCACAGTGGTGCTGCCTTCAACCGTGTTGAAGTTCCACAAGGCGAAGTTGGTCAATGTGCCCACACCATTGGCGCCCGTCACGGTGGCCAGCACCCGCTTGGTGGCCAGATCGACCTGCAGATCCGAGATGGTGATCGAGCCACCAGTGGTCAGGCCACGTCTGGCGGGGAATGTCCAGGTCATGCCACCTGCGGAATAGGCGGCCAGGGTTGCCTGGGTGGCATCATCCAGTGCGAGGGCCGACAAGGGGGCCGTGGCGCTCACGTTCTCATGCGTGACGCCGTCCGGCTTGTCCACCGTCACGACGGCGGCGCCTGCTGCCGTGATGGTCGGCTGAAAGATGTCCAGGATACCCAGTGCATCTGCGCTGAGCGACAGTGTTTCATTGCCGGACAGCTTGTAGCCCTTGTAGATCGTGGTGCCAGCGGTCACATTGACTGTGGCGGCAAATGCGGAACCTGCTGCGATGAATGCGGCGGCCGCAACGAGGCTCTTGAAAGCGACTTTCATGTGTTCTCCCTGAAAAATCGATCCTTTTGGATGTCATGGCAAGCCGAAAGAGGCGATCGAGTGTTCCTCTGATCGGCTTGCAAATGGCCTTCAGCCCAGGACCGTTCGAGCGGCCTGTGGCAGAAGGTATTTCGTTATACCTCGCTGCACGAATAACGACTTTTGCAAGCTGTAAGCGTCGCCATATGGCTAGCCGGGATTGACATGGCGGCCAACTCAGGCGTACACGCCGCCGCCCTTGAGGGCGCATATGGTTAGCGAGGTCGCCGTTCAACACCCGGGAATATCCGGTTCTTTTCCGAGGACTCTTGGTCGCTTTCATCGCGTCGAATCCACTACACTGCATGCATCGCCGAGTTAACAGGACAACTTGCGGGGCGATTCACAAATGCCGCTAAAGCGTTCGCCGCTGCGAAGAGAACCCAAAAGGATCACTCACCAGCCCCGGCGACGCCGAGGTCTAGGGTCTTTTTTGGAGCACACATCGTGGCAAACGATTTTCTTTTTACTTCTGAATCCGTATCGGAAGGTCACCCCGACAAGGTGGCTGACCAGATCTCCGATGCCATCCTTGACGCCATCCTGGCGCAGGATCCCGTCTCCCGCGTCGCCGCTGAAACCCTGACCAACACAGGTCTGGTCGTTCTCGCGGGCGAAATCACGACGCAAGCCAACGTGGACTACATCCAGGTGGCGCGCGACACCATCAAGCGCATCGGCTACGACAACACCGAGTACGGCATCGACTACAAGGGTTGCGCCGTGCTGGTCGCGTACGACAAGCAGTCCAACGACATCGCCCAGGGCGTGGACCGCGCCTCCGACGACTACCTCAACATCGGTGCTGGCGACCAGGGCCTGATGTTCGGCTATGCCTGCGATGAAACGCCCGAGCTGATGCCCGCGCCGATCTACTACGCCCACCGTCTGGTGGAGCGTCAGGCTCAGCTGCGCAAGGACGGCCGCCTGCCTTTCCTGCGCCCTGACGCCAAGAGCCAGGTCACGATGCGCTATGTGGACGGCAAGCCCCACAGCATCGACACCGTCGTGCTGTCGACCCAGCACAGCCCCGACCAGTCGGAAAACGCCACGACCATGAAGGCCTCGTTCACCGAAGCCATCATTGAAGAGATCATCAAGCCCGTCCTGCCCAAGGAATGGCTGAAGGAAACCCGTTTCCTGATCAACCCGACCGGTCGTTTCGTGATCGGTGGCCCACAAGGCGACTGCGGTCTGACCGGCCGCAAGATCATCGTGGACACCTACGGCGGCGCCTGCCCTCACGGCGGTGGCGCCTTCTCTGGCAAGGATCCCACGAAGGTGGACCGCTCGGCCGCCTACGCTGCCCGCTACGTCGCCAAGAACGTGGTGGCAGCCGGCCTGGCCAAGCAGTGCCAGGTGCAGGTGGCCTACGCCATCGGCGTGGCCAAGCCCATGAACATCACGGTCTACACAGAAGGCACGGGCGTCATCCCTGACGACAAGCTGTCTGCACTGGTGGCCGAGCACTTCGACCTGCGTCCCAAGGGCATCATCCAGATGCTGGACCTGCTGCGCCCGATCTATCAAAAGACGGCTGCCTACGGTCACTTCGGTCGCGAAGAGCCAGAGTTCACCTGGGAGCGTACGGACAAGGCTGCCATCCTGCGCGAAGCCGCTGGCCTCAAGGGCTGATCTTCTCAGTCACGGTCGTTCCATACGGCCGGCTGAATCCAAAGGCGTATCCTCACCGGGTACGCCTTTTTTCTTGGCCTGAAAGAACATGATCCACACCACCTCCAAGGGCGCGCTGGCCTGGCTGGCCGCCATCGGTATCGGGCTGATCTGGTCTTACGTTGGTGCGTTTGACCCAGGCGTCTGGTTGATGGAGGTGTTCCCGGTTTTCATCGCCGTGCCTTTGCTGGCCTGGACGCGCCCGACCTTCCGCCTGACCACATTGGTCTACGTGCTCATCCTGATCCACGCCCTCATCCTGATGGTCGGTGGGCACTACACCTATGCGCGCGTGCCGCTGGGCTTCTGGATGCAGGAGGCGTTTCACTTCACCCGCAACCACTACGACCGCATCGGGCACCTGGCGCAAGGTTTCATCCCGGCCATGGTCGCGCGCGAGATCCTGCTGCGCAAGACGCCGCTGCCGCGCGGTGGCTGGTTGTTCTTCATCGTCTCGTGCATCTGCCTGGCCATCAGCGCCATGTACGAGTTCATCGAGTGGGGCGCGGCCGTGAGCCTGGGCCAGGGTGCCGACGAGTTCCTGGCCACCCAGGGTGACCCGTTCGATACCCAGGCCGACATGCTCATGGCCTGGATCGGCTCGATGCTGGCGCAGGTGCTGCTGGCGCGCTGGCATGACCTGCAATTGGCGCGTTTCCAAGAAAAAGCGGCCAGTTAATAATACTGGCCGCCCTGGATGCATGAGAAGCGAATCAGCAGCCGGGCCCGGGCACGAGGACGTTGGTGCAAGTGTTACCGGTAACGCCGCTTCTTACCCAATTGCTGTAGGTCTCGATGCCTTTGGCAAGGGTACTCAGCGTGTTATACGTGACTTTGATCCCCAGCCATGTATCTTCGTATTGGTCAAAGGTACTGAGACCCGCACCGTATGGATTGGGGCTCGCGGAGATGTTGTTGAAACTGATGATCGATCCGTTGAAGTTCTTGCTCGTGTCGTAGTTTTTGCCATCATCACTTGACAACATCGGATTGGCCTGCACGCCCTTGTAGTTAAACGCGCCATTCGGAGTTGATGGCGAGTTTGTCAAGGAAATCGTGTTGTAGGTTACGCCCAGTGCGGTGGCTTTACGGATGGCGGGAATAGCCAACGCGATGAATTTCCGATCGTTGTAGGGTGTATTGGTTGTCGGCGTGATGTCCGTGGTAAAGAATCCATATGCACGGCTGATCTTATTGTTCGATACAGACAGAGACGCCAAATGCGAGGACATATTCTCTGGCACACGTGTGTAGGATTGTCCTGCTACCGGGGAGTTGTTGTACCAGAAATCACCTCCGGTGAATGAAGTCATTCTGGTGTTGCTGAAAGTATTGTTGTTGACAACCAGTTGTCGTGTGATACTTTCGAAGTTGCTGGCCCAGCGAGCTTTTGCCTGAGCAGGTGTTTCCGTGTAAATACGATTGTTGCTCGCGTCCAGATAGTACTTTTGTCCAAATTCACCAAAAGCACGCGTGTCTCCGGGGAACATTTCAACGCCACTGATATACATGTTGGCAATCGTGTTGCCGTCAATGGTTGTTTTGTCTATGCCAGAGGTGAAATTGGAGTCGCCCAGGTAGCCGATGCGGATGCCGTAGTCAAAGCCACAGAATGTATTGCCCTTGGCTGTGGCGTTGACAGCCGTGAACTCCATGCCCCAGCGTTCATAGGATGCTGCTGGAATCGCAGTGGCTTGGCAGCTGGCCAGATCTTTGCCTTGATAAATGATTGTGTTATTGGTGACACTGACAGTGTTCCCGCTGGCAACCGAGATACCCAGCACGCCATCCACTTGGCCTGCACGCCATGAGGTAAATGAATTCTTGTCCAGCGTGATGTTGCTGTTATAGAACGAGATGGCCGGGGTCATGGCCAGCCCTTCCTGAAGTTCGATCGCGCTTCTCAGCAGGCCAGTGCCAGTATTGCTGCTGATGTTGGCATTGCGCAGGCCTTGAATATGCACACCCTCGTCTACATTGGTAAATGTGTTTCCCGTGATGGCGACAGTATCAGCAAGATACGCCAAGATGGCTGTATTCAAATAAGGCGCATCTTGACCGGCAGTGACTGAAAAACTGCTGTTGGTCACGGTCCAGTTTTTCGCTCCCACAGTATTGGAGTATGGCAGGAGTCGAAGAATATAGTTCGCACCCGAAAGGTTGATATTTGTTGTCTTTGAGTTCAGGAACTTGACGTTGTTTACCGTCGAGTTTGCGGTCCCGTCCGTTGCGGCCACGAGCGTCACGTCGCGACCATCCAGGATCAAATTGTTCAGTTTCAAGTCGTGATTGCCTTGACCATAGATCATGAAATCTGTGGTGTTGCTGGACGGGGCTGTCCATTTCAACGTGGCCAGACTTGTTGCACTGGGGGATTGCAACGTGACGCAGTTCTTCCCTACCGGGATATTGATCTGGCCGGAAATGTTGAATGTGCCAGCGAGATTGATGACTGTTGTGGCTGTGCTCGATGCATTGGCGATCGCATTGTTGATCGCGACATGCGTCAAGGGAGCCGCTGACGTCGATGTCAGCGAAACCGTATTGACAGTGGTGGGGCATGCAGCGTGCGCAAGTGATGCAGTCATCAGGCAGGCCAAGGCCGCGGAAATAGCCAGTGGCGACAAACGATGCGTTGTCATGAGAAGTCCCTTTTTATGATTGCAATCGACCATTCGAGTGCATTTCATATGCAGTCTACATGCAAATGTATTGCTATGTAATGGTCGCCGTGTTGCTCTGATGATTCGTTCCAGGTTCATTGAGTGAGATGGGGCCGAGTTGGCACTCGTCGCACATGAACATGGCCTGTTGTTCGTGTGATCGGATGTGGCGCATGACAACAAAGTCGCAACACCCGCTTATTTGATGGACCGAGTTGTGCTCAGCCGACCTAGGATTCCCCTGTGTACCTGTCTCATCTGATTTGGCGTATCCATTCACGATCATGCTCAGGAAGATCCCGATCCAACAACTGCGAATAGGCATGTTTGTCCACGAGGTTTGCGGCTCGTGGCTGGATCACCCGTTCTGGCGCGCGTCGTTTGTGGTCAGGGATGCCCGTCAGCTCAAACAGCTGGCGGTGGTCAAGGAAGTGATCATTGACACCAGCAAGGGCCTGGATGTGGATTCACCCAGCGTGCCCATGGACCTCATGGATGACGTTGAGGTGCCTCATGCGACCCCCGCCGTTGAGGTCATGGATCTGCCCGAGGACGAAGCGCCACTGGCCATGAGCGTGAGCTTCCAGCAGGAGCTGGTGCGCGCCTCACGCATCGTGGAGCAATCGCGCGGTGCGATGAAGTCCATGTTCAACGACGCCCGCCTGGGCAAGGCCGTTGACACCGAACATTGCCTGCCTCTGGTGGACGACATCACCCAGTCGGTGTCACGCAACCCGGGCGCCATCGTCAGCCTGGCGCGTTTGAAGACCAGCGACGATTACACCTATATGCATTCCGTGGCCGTGTGCGCCTTGATGGTGTCTCTGGCCAAGCACCTGCACCTCAATGAGGCCGATACGCGTGAGGCTGGCCTGGCTGGTCTGGTGCATGACCTGGGCAAGGCCTTGATGCCGCTGGAGGTGCTCAACAAGCCGGGCGCCTTGACGCCGGCCGAGTTCGCCATCATGAAGGGGCACCCTGAAGCCGGGCACCGCATGCTGGTTGAGGGCAATGGTGTGGGGCCGATTCCGCTGGATGTCTGCCTGCACCATCACGAGAAGGTCAATGGCAAGGGCTATCCGCATGGCCTGCAAGGTGACGAGATCAGCTTGTTTGCCAAGATGGGCGCCGTCTGCGACGTGTATGACGCCATTACCTCCAACCGGCCCTACAAGGCGGGATGGGATCCGGCCGAGTCCATCCAGAAGATGGCGCAGTGGGCCAAGGATGGCCACTTTGACGAGCGCATCTTCCAGGCCTTCGTCAAGAGCATCGGCATCTACCCGACGGGTTCGCTGGTCAAGCTCAAGTCCGGGCGTCTGGGTGTGGTGGTGGAGCAGGGTGGCAAATCCTTGCTCAGCCCGATGGTGCGGGTGTTTTTCTCGACCAAGGCCAATGAGCCTATTCCACCTCAGTTGATCGATCTGGGCGATGGCAGCACCACCGACCAGATCGTCTCTCGCGAATCACCCTCGACCTGGGGCTTCAAGAACATTGATCAGTTCTGGATGCCGCAGGCCTGAGGCTCAGGCTGTTGTCAGAACGCTGGCACGGTGCCAATGATCTCCACGCGAGGCAGGCGGTTGGTCGAGTCAAAGTACATGCGGGCGATGGTCTTGCCGCCTGATTGCAGCTTGAGTTCGTCCGTGAGCAAGATGGGCGTCGACATCTGGCCCGTGAGCACGTAGTCCACCTTGTCAATGGTGAAGCTCAGGTTCTGGTAGCTGGCGTTGCTCGACTGGTTGTCGGTGTTCACGCTGGAGACCATGCTGCCGCCCGTGTACGTCAGCGTGTGGTTGCCGTCAACGGTCACGTGGGTTACGGTGGCGCCTGCTTGTGGTGCCCATGCGTTGGCGACGAGGTTACCGTTGAAAGTCTGGGAGGACTTGAACACCCCGCTGGATTGCAGCTTCGTGTTGGCGTCGCCAAGGTTGGTCAGGACGGCCGTGTCCGTGAAGTTGCCGTTCGAGCCATAGAACACAGACGCCGCGATCGAGCCAGACAGTACGCCATTGGTGCTACTGAATTGTGTGCCGTCAACGGGCGTGCAGCTGCTGAACGTGGCATTCAATTGATGCGTAGCGTCTGGTGTGATGGGCTCGCCACCGACAACCTTGCGGCCGTCCAGCGTCAGCGTGCTGATTTGCCCGCTGCTGCAGACTTGGGCTGGTGCGAGCATCTGCCCCAAGTCAATGTCCACGGTGGCGCTGGCTGCAGCGCTCAGATTCAGGGGTTCCATGACCGCATCCAACAGCGCATAGAAAGCGGCTTGTTGTGCCTGCGCCGTGGCCGATGTCAGCGTCAGGACCAGCGTATTGCTGGTGGTGCTGCCACCTTGGTTCGTTGCCACGACGGTGTACTTGGCGCCTGCGTCGGCGGCAGTCAACTGGGCGATCTGCAGCATGGGCCAGGTCTGGCCGGGTAGTGCCGCGCCATCGCGGAACCATTGGTAGCGAACCAGGCCAGCACCTTGTGCGCCGGCCAGCAGCATCCCGGGTTGACCTTCCACCAGCATGCCTGCAGCCATTGGTTGCAGCAGGAAGACGGGTTTGACCGGGAGGGCATTCGCATTCAAGATCAGGCAGTTGGCCAGCTTGGTGTCCGTGGCCGAGGCTTCCAGTGTCAGCGGCGATGTGCTGATCTCACTGCTGCTGGCCGTCAGTGTGGCGCGACCATTGCGTTTGAGCATGATGTCGAACTGGCCGTTGGCATCGACGGATGCGAAAGCCGCACCGCTGTAGTCCAGGCCATCGGTGATCACGCTGATTGGTTGCGTGGGGATGGAGTTGTCGGCATTGCGCACGCAACCTGTGACGTGCACGGACTGTTCGATGGGCTTGTCGGCGTTCCAGGTGCTGAAGTGGCTGACGGTGCCTTCGTAATAGTCGCCCAGCTTGGCGTCATGCTTGAGCGTGGCGCTGCCTTCTTGCACCCACAGGCCCGTGCTTTCCTTGAAGTAGTACAGCGGAATGGTTGCGGGGACAGTCAGCGAACGGGTCTTGACCGGGATGCGGATGGTGGCGGTCTTGCCTGCGGCCAGTTGCAGTGGCTTGCCACTTGCTGCATCTGTCAGGTGAACCTGGATGGCGCCGAAACTTTCGATCGATTGACCATTGTCAGCTTTGTAGCTGCCGGGCATGGCACTGGTCTGGCTGGCGGGGTCGATCTGCGCGATCGAGATATTGACTTGCCCTGTGGTGGCGGCGCCGGTGGCGGCATCCACCACACTGTCGGCGGTCAAGGTGACTTGGGCCGTGGAGTTGGGAACCGTCACGCTGCCGCCCGTGCTGACGTTCAAGGCCTGGTTCACCGCCACCTTGTTCAAGCTGATAACGACATGGGCGTTGGGGTTGCTGGCGCTGATCTCGATATGTGCCTGGCCATCGCCGTAACCTGACAACGAAGCCTTGACGTCCAGGCTGTTGCCGGTCTTTTGGGTCAGGTCAAAGTGGCCTTGTGCGTCTGATGTCTGAACGGTGTCGCCAGACGTGATCGTGACACCGGACAGGGGCTGTCCTGTGGTGGCGTCATACACAACACCTTGCGCATGGGCGATGTTGGACGGTTGTGCGCTTGGGTCGTTGGCCGCCGTGTCTGAGCTGCCGCCACCGCCGCAGGCTTGCAGAACCAAAGTGGCGGCCAAGGTCAGGCCCCAGCCAAAGGGGGCTTTTTTGAATGTCATCGCAGATCCCTGAAGTTTTTTATTAAGCACTGGCGCTATTGAGCGCGGGCGGCAGTGTAGCGCTCCAGCGATGTGGCCATGTAACCAATCCTGACAGTGCTTTTGTCTGGCGGGACGTGAGCCTCATGCGGCATGCGCAATGGGAAGTGGCCTGCTCACTGCGCCGCTGGTTTGGCCTGCAACGACCAGCTTTCAATGGTGTATCTGCCACGTCCAGCATGCAGCCATTCGATCTGCCCGATGCCGGCCCAGTAGGCATCGCCCGCGCGCGATGGCATGGTCAGCGGCCATGTCAGGCGATAACGCTGCCCGCCCAGAGCTTCGAGCTTGTCGCGCGTGACGACCAGTTCCTCGTTGAGTTCAGGCGCCCATTCGTGCTGGCGGCGCAAGGTGAACAAGATCGGAGCGTCATCGCTGAGGTCTTCAAGGCGGATGTGGGCCTCCAACAGGTAAGGGCCCGGCGCCAGGCTGATGCTGTCGAGTGTGTACAGGCCGTCTGTGCGGCGCAGGCGAGGGGCCTGGGCCACCACGCCTGCCGGTGTGTCGGGGCCGATGTGCAAGCCGCCTTGCTGTGCGCTCAGCGGCAAGGGCGTCCGGGTGCGCCGGGCAAACAGATCCGTGCGGGTCAGCACAGGCCGCCAGGCCGGATCTTGCAGAAGGTCAAAGCGGCTGGCGATGACGATGGGCGAACCAGGTACGGCGAAGCGGTAGCGCAAGCCTTGGCGATCCGCCAGTGCCCAGCATCGGCTGTCAAAACCACCGGGATCAAACCAGATCAGGGTGTCGATGGATTGCTGGTCGATGTAGGGCACTTCCGCACGTTGAGCAGCTGCGAAGTTGCGTGGGCGCAAGGCGATGACGCCATTGTCCAGCCGCAGTTGGCCCAGCTTGGCCGAATGCTGCGTCAGCACGCTCATGAAGCCTTCATCGGCCTGGATGGTGGGCAGCGGGTTGTTCAGCTGCTGCATGATCTGCCATGGGTAGACCATGTATTGCCCGTTGACGCGGCCAAACAAGGTGGAGATGAGCAAGGCGCCCATCCACCACACGGCGCGTCTGGCCTGGGCTTGTGAGGGCGCCCCATGCACCCGCAAGGCCACGATGGGCCAGGCCAGGGACGTGATGGCCGGGAAGGCGTAGTACCAGGACAGGGAGCCCATCACCTCTTCTTTGGCCACGAATTGCAGCGCCAGCCATGGCAGGTAGGCCAGACAACCCCACAAGATCAAGGCGCGACGCTCGGCCATGGCCCAGGCTGCGCAGATCAGGATCGGCAGCCACAGATAGCTGCGCTCGTGGAGCAGATTCGTCCAGCGCACTTGCAGCAACTCGGCGCTGAGGTGGGCCAGTGGCGGCTGTCCCAGATAGTTGCGCACCAGCATGCCGTTGTCGCCCCAGCCCAGCTTCTGGATCAACAGGCACAGGATGGCGCCAGCCAGACTCAGCCAACCCAGTCTGCCGATGTGGGATGTGAGCGCCACGTGGGCCTGATCGGTGCGGACGAAGCGTTGCCAGGCCCAGGCCGGCAGCAGCAGCGCGGCCATGTGCAAGCCGGCATCCTCACGCACGAGGATGGTCAAGGCGAGCAAGAGCAGGGCGGCTGTCGCGCGCCCTTGTGTGGCCAGCGCCAACACCCCCACGGTCAGTGCCGGGATCAGCATCTCGTAGTGGGGCATTTGCAGCGCCATCATGGCGTTGCCGTTGAGCGCAAACAGGCAGGCCAGCGCGGCACCGATGCCACGGGCGGCCGGAAGGCCGCTCAGGCGCATCAGGGGGGCGATGAGCGCATGGAAGCTCAGTGCCAGCAGCCCGTGCATCAGGCCGTACCAGAGGGCGTACCAGGCCGCCGGTGGCAGCGGCGTCAGGTAGCTGAGCGCACTGGGCAGGTAGAAGACCGGGCTGAAGTGTGTGTGGAAGAACGAGGACCCTTGCGCGAAGGCCACGGATGGTGGATCCGACATCGCCAGATCGCCGTGGTGTGCCAGACCGGCAAACCACAGCGAATCGCGCATGCCGCCCAGCACGTAGAAGTGGCGCAGCACGTACAGGCTGGTCAACGCCCAGATCAGGCCGAACGCGAGCAGGCCCCATCTGCGGTCCACACGGTCTGTGCTCATGCCATGCCTCCCAGCACACACAAGAGAATCAGCGGCACCCACGATGGCCGGGGTGCGCTTGTCAGGTTCCAGGCGACTTACTGCGTCGACAAGCTCAAGCCCGCATGTTCGCGCAGCGGATGGAAGTGCACCAGGGGGTGGCGCTCGGCCGTCAGGCGCAAGTCATACGCCGAGGTCATCATGTAGGCCAGGGTGTCGGCGGCATCGAGCGCCAGCTTGGAGGCGTTCTCGTCGCAGAACTTCTTCATCGCTTCGGGCGTGTCAGCCGTGATCCAGCGTGCGCCCACGAAGCGGCAAGGCATCAGGCGGATGTCGACACCGTATTCGGCCTTCAGGCGGTGCTGCACCACTTCGAACTGCAGCTGACCGACGGCGCCCAGCAGCATCGAGCCGCCGGATTCAGGACGGA
>NZ_SCTN01000431.1 GCF_004297345.1 Aquabacterium sp.
CGTCGTGGTGGCGCATCCCAATGTGCACAAGCTGGATCAGGCCACTGTACAGCGCATCTACACCGGCAAGGTGGTCGAAGTGGGGGGGGTCTCTGTGGCCCCCGTCAACTTGCGTACGGGCCAGGCTTTGCGCCAGCGCTTCCTCAATGACTATCTGCAGCAGACCGACGATGCCTATGTGGCCTACTGGACGGTCCGCCGCTATGTCGGCAAAGGCGTCCCACCGCGTGAGTTCTCATCCGTGGCCGAGGTCATCAGCTTTGTGCAGACCACTCCTGGTGCCGTGGCCTACCTGGATGAGGCTGATGTGCCCTCATCCATGAACGTGGTGCTGCGTAAGTAAGAAGGCTTGGCTCGTAGCTGCTTCATGTCACAGCAGACGCTGTAGCAGGCCTTTGCTGCGTAATGCCTTGGACCAGAGCAAGGTTGCTGTTTTCAGCATCGCGGGGCCTGGATCCAACCATTCCCAGTAAGCAAAACTGCTGGCCTGCTTCAGCGTTTGCCAGCGCGAAGGGGCTGAAGATGATTTGATCGTCCGAGGGCACTGCAGCGATTGGCTGTCTCGGAACAAATCGATCCAGTATCGGTGCTGGAGTGCCGGCACCAATGGCAGGCCGACTGCGCGCTCACCGACCAATTCCTGATAGGCAAGCCATGGCAGGTTCACCCCGCAATCTCGCAGATGGCCAATCGAGCTGAACGGACGGGCGTTGAAGTCGATCAGATAGAAGCGATTCGTGGCCCGGTCGCGTAGCCACTCGATACCGAAGATGCCGTGATAGTGCAGTGATTGCAACAACACCCGCGCTTGACCCAGGATGAGGCCCTCTGCCTGGCCTAGGCGAGCCGGGATCTCTCCATAGGTGGTAGAGCCTAAGTCAGGCGGAAGCTGTCGCAAACGACGATGCGTGCTGAGGCAGACAATCTGCCCCTTGGCATCACAGAATCCGTAGGTGTCGAAAATTTCACCATCCCCGCCGGCCATGAGTTGTTGCACCAGCACGGCCTGCGATCCGGTAGCGGAAAGGAACGCCAGCAAGGAGGTTGAATTGGCAAATACCTTGTTCTTCTCGGTCAACTTGGCATCAGCACACCCGACATAGCTCGGCTTGAGCAGATAGGGGCCGGGGAAGCGTGCGCACCAGGCGCTGACGGTCGGCAGGTCGGTGCAAGGCGTGCTCGGAATGGTGG
This sequence comes from Aquabacterium sp., assembly GCF_004297345.1. Lineage (GTDB taxonomy): Bacteria > Pseudomonadota > Gammaproteobacteria > Burkholderiales > Burkholderiaceae_C > Aquabacterium. Next base: position 1,192 of record NZ_SCTN01000431.1, read on the forward strand.
GCAGCCCTAGTCCATCCGCATGCAGGTAAAGGCGATTTTTTTCTAGGATGGTGGAGAGCGTTGGCAGGTCGGTTTGCCACCAGTGCACCGCCTCGCTCAGTGCCTGTGCATGTTGAGCCAGCGCCATCACCTGCCTGTCACTGGTTGCCATCAGCACGGGGCGTTGTGCCAGGCGTTTGGCATAGTTTAGGATGAACTGAACCAGCGCTGTGTCGCTCAAGCCCTCGGGCAGCAGATGGATGGCGTGCGGGTGGCGTGACAGCCGAAGGGGATCTTTCTTGTCAAAGACCAGGGCATGGACTTGCACGCCTTGAGAGGCCAGGGCCCGCACTGTTGCCAGCCCCGTCAATGCGGTACACAGGACGATGGCCGGCGGCCTTTTCTGATGTTTGACTGCTTGCGCCAGCGAGCCTGGAAAGGACACTACAACACTCCCTTGCTGAGAGCGGTGTTGTAGCTGGCAAACCTTTCACCAGCCTTTCGGTATTCAGTTTCCGGGCAGCATGCGGTACAACAGAATCCACCAGATCAGCGACATCACCACATTGCTGAGGGCAAACAGCGAGAGACGGTGCATCACGTTGTTGTAGCTCAGGTGCACGATGGAGTGCCCGATCCGCAGTGCCAGAAACGTCCATG
>NZ_SCTN01000432.1 GCF_004297345.1 Aquabacterium sp.
GCAAACAGGTCTGGTGTCAGCGACAGCGCGCTAGGGCCGCGAACGATCAAGGGCACACGTCGGCCGTCTTCCAGCACGAAGCCCGGGCTTTGCGATTCCAGCAGCGTCCGCAGGTCTTCTTGTGCTTGCTCGACTGTCAGGCCATGCAGCCCCAGCGCTTGCCGGTCGAATACGACGCGCAGATAGCGCAGGCCGCTGTTTTGGATCAGTTGCACGTCTTCGCTGCCTTGCGTCTTCTTCAGTATGCCTTCCAATTGGGCGGACAGCTTGCCCAGTGTGGTCAGATCGGGGCCGAACACCTTCACCGCCACGTCGCCACGTACGCCGAGGATCATTTCGTTGACGCGCATCTCGATGGGTTGCGTGAAGCTGGTGGCCACGCCTGGCAACTGCAGCAGTTGCTCGCGCAGCTTGTCGAGCAGGGCATCCTTGTCGGCCACCTGCCATTCGCTCTTGGGCTTGAGCACGAGGAAGGTGTCCGTCTGGTTCAGGCCCATCGGGTCCAGCCCCAGTTCGTCCGAGCCGCTGCGCGCCACGATGCCCTTGACCTCATGCACGGACAGCAAGGCCTTTTGCACCTGTGTATTGAGTTGCAGGGCTGTGGGCAGGTTGATGGCGGGTGATTGCTCTACCGAGACGATCACGTCGCCTTCGTCCATGGTGGGCATGAAGCTCTTGCCCACCAGCATGAAGCCGATCACAGCACCGACCAGGCTCAAGCCCGTGCCCAGCAACCAGAGTGTGGGCTTGCGCAAGGCGCCGTCCAGCAAGCGTGTGTAGTGCCGAGTGCAAAAGCGCACCAGCCATGGGTCCTGGTGGGCGCCCGTCTTGAGCAACAAGGAAGCGAGCACGGGGATCACGGTCAAGGACAACAGCAAGGACGCACCCATTGCATACAGGATGGTCAAGGCCACAGGCTTGAACAGCTTGCCCTCCAGACCCTCCAGTGTCAGCAAGGGCAGGAACACCAGCATGATGATGAGCACACCCGAAGCCACGGGCACAGCCACTTCTTCGGCGCCCATTCTGATCAGCCGGATCAAGTGGCCGATGCCGCCTGTGTGTTCCGGATGTGCAGGGTGCGCCAGTTTGGCTTCTATGTTTTCCACGACCACCACAGCCGAGTCCACCAGCATACCGATCGCGATCGCCAGGCCGCCCAGCGACATCAGGTTGGCGGTCAGGCCTGTCTGGCGCATGAGCCAGAAGGTGGTCAAGGCAGACAAGGGCAGCACGATGGCCACGACCACGGCAGCGCGCCATTGGCCCAGGAACAAAAGTAGCAAGACCAGCACCAGCACGATGGCCTCGGTCAGGGCCTTGCTGACCGTGTGAACGGCTTGCCCGACGAGGGCGCCACGGTCATAGAAGGGCTCGATGCTCACGCCCTTGGGCAGGCTGTGCGAGATCTCTTCGAGTTTGGATCGCACCTGCTTGACGACCTGGTTCGCGTCTGCGCCGCGCAAGCCCAGCACCAGGCCTTCCACGGTTTCGCCTTGACCATTGCGCGTCACGGCGCCGTAGCGGGTGAGCGAGCCAATGCGCACGTCGGCCACATCGCTGACGCGCAAGGTGGTGCCGGTATGCCGCCCGATGACCGTGGCGCCCACGTCTTCCAGATTGCGGATGCTGCCTTCGGCGCGAACCAGCAGCGCCTCTTCACCCGCGATCAATCGCCCGGCGCCGTCGTTGCGGTTGTTGGCCGACAGCGCTTCACGCAATTGGGTAATGGACAGGCCTCTGGCGGCCAGCTTCACCGGATCTGGCACGATCTCGTAAGCCCGCACGGCGCCGCCCAAGGCGTTCACATCGGCCACACCAGCGATGGCGCGCAGTTGCGGGCGGATGGTCCAGTCCAGCAAGGTGCGTTTGTCCTGCAGGGACATCGGGCCTTCGATGGTGAACATGAACATCTCGCCCAGCGGCGTGGTCACTGGGGCCAGACCACCGTTGACGTTCGACGGCAGATTGCCCTGCGCACTGGCATAGCGTTCCCCCACTTGCTGGCGGGCCCAGTAGATGTCGGTGCCTTCTTCAAAGTCGATGGTGATGTCGGCAATCGCATACTTGGAGACGGAGCGCATGCTGCGCTGCCCCGGTATGCCCAGCAACTCCTGCTCGACGGGTTGAACAATGCGGGATTCGACCTCCTCGGGCGTCATGCCGGGTGCCTTGAGGATGATCTTGACCTGTGTGGGCGAGACATCCGGGAAGGCATCAATGGGCAGTTGCCTGGCGGCGTTGAGGCCCAGGCCCACGAGCACGCAGGCCGCCACCAGCACGAGCAGGCGTTGCAGCAGGGCTGCTTCAATCAGGCGTTTGAGCATCACTCGGCTCCCAGGCCTTGCAGCACGCCTTTGAGGGCCACCGTGCCTTGGTTCACGATCAGATCGTCCGCCTTGAACTGGGCGGGGGCCACCGGGCTGATCTGAGTGAGGCTGCCATTCCCATTCCCATTGCCTGCCGCAGACTGGCTGATCACGCGCACGTTCACGGCCTGGTAGCTGCTGCCACGTTGCACAAACACGATGTCCTGACCATCATGGCGCAGCACGGCGGTGGCAGGCACCAGCCAGTTGCCGGCCTGGGCGGCATCGGCGCGTGGCGTCAGGGCGACTTCAGCCTGCACACGTTGTTGAGGCAGGGCGCAGTCCTGGGCTTGCGGCCACTGCGCGCGCAACGACAAGGTCTGGCTGCCGGCATCCAGTTCGGTGTTGATGTTCACGATCCGGGCGGGCAGGGCGCAGCCGCTGATACGCACCACATCGCCTTTGCGCAGGCGTCTGGCCACATCAGGTGCGGCCTGCATGTCGATGGACAGTGCGCCTTCGCTGGCGAACTTCAGGATGGGGGCACCGGCTTCCACCCGTTGGCCCGGCTGTACGAGCATATCGATGACCGTGCCGCGCTGCGGGGCACTCATGACCGCGTGGCCAGACAAACTGCCATTGGGTTTGACGCCTGCCAGTTGCAGCATTTGCCCGCGCTCGCGGACGGTGGCCTGGGCAATCTGCAACTGTGCCTGACTGGCCTGGGCACGGGAGCCGGCGATGATGCCCTCGGCCAGCAGCGCTTCATCACGCTGAGCCGTTTGCTGTGCCAGCTTCAGCTGGAGTTGAGCTTGCTGATACTCGCGCTGCCATTCCACCAGTTGAGGCGCATTGAGCGTGACCAGCGTCTGGCCTTGCTTGACGGCATCGCCCTTTGAAATCTGCACTTGCTCGACCAGTGCCGCGACCGGTGCGCTGACAACACGCAAGAGATTGGGGGGCAACGTGACCAAGCCTTGCAGCACAACCCGACCCGCGTCGCCCGCAGCCTGAATCTGGCTGCTGCGTATGCCCAGTTTTTGCACCTGAGTAGGTTTGAGCGTGATGTTGTGCGCACTGTCACTGTTTGATGTGGCCGCATCTGACGGATAGATGTAGGAGGTCAGAGCGGCCAGCGCCAGTGCTTGCAGCAAAAGACGGGGTACGGAGCAGGTGTGCAGCATGGGTATCCATGAGATTCGAACTGCTGCTCACTCTAGAGAGCCTGCCTGAACGCCAGCTTAAGGTTCTGACCTGCGGGCGGTGTTACCGTTGCGGTTGAGGAGTCACGCATGCGCTTGCTGCTACTTGAAGACGACATCATCCTGGGCGACGGCCTGGCCGAATTCCTGAGAGTGGAAGGCCACGTTGTGGACTGGTGCAAACGCCTGTTGGATGTTCGGGCGCTACAGGGCGAGCCCTATGACGCGCTGCTGGTGGATTGGCAACTGCCGGATGGCTCGGGGCTGGACTGGATCCGCACCCTGCGAAACAAGGGGGATACCACGCCCATCCTGATGATGACCGCACGTGACTTGCTCAGCGATCGCATCAAAGGCCTGGATACCGGTGCCGATGATTACCTCGTCAAACCGTTTGCGCCTGAAGAACTCGTGGCCCGCCTGCGTGCCTTGCAGCGGCGCAGCGCGGGGGCTGCCACCGCACGCGTCCACATCGGTGACGTGGAGGTTGATCTCACGGCCAAAGCGGTTTACCGCCAGGGCGATCGCGTTGAGGTGACCCAGCGTGAGTGGCAGGTGCTGGAGGCCTTGCTGCAACGCGCAGGCAGAGTGGTGTCCAAGAATGACCTGGAATCTCTGATGCTGGGCTTGGGCGGCGAGCTGGCCAGCAACTCGCTGGAGGTGCATGTGTCCCGTCTGCGACGCAAACTGGGCGGCGATGTGATTGAAACCGTGCGTGGCATGGGCTACCGGATGACGACATGACTGACGCACCCTCCATACGCAAAGGCCTGTCACGTGTGGTGATTCAGGTTTCCCTGGCCTGGAGCGTGGCTGTGTTTGGCGTGGTCTGGTTCGCCGTGCACCACAAACTGGACGATGTGCTGGATGGCACCTTGCAGGAATCGTCCGAGATCCTTTACGGTTTGCTCAAGGCCAATGCCGATCGCCTGCCAATTGGTTCGGGGGGCTCTTTGCCTGCGCCTCCGCATCAGGAGCGCATGGTGTGGCAGTTGGTGTCAGGCGATCAGAAGGTGGTGTGGCGATCGCACAGCGCGCCCGCGCAGCCACTGGCAACGGTACACCGCGAGCGCTGGTCTGCAGATTCACCCGATTGGCATGTCTATGGGATCCCGTTCGATGACAAGGGCACCATGCTGTACGTGGCGCAAACCCACGGCGAGCGGCGCAAGGCCCAATTGGAGGCGGCCCTGTTGACCGCTTGTGGCGCCTTGCTGGTGGGCCTGACCTGTGCCGTCTGGTTGAGCAGGCGAGCGGCCAGGGAGCTGGGGCCCTTGGTCGATCTGTCCGAGCAGGTCACGCGCTATCACCCGCTCGAGCCGGGTTCATCTCCGCCGATGGCAACGCGCGAGGAGCTCAAGCCTTTGCGCGAGGCCATCGTGCACCTGGGTGCACGCCTGGCTCAGAACATCACCAACGAACGTGCCTTCAGTGCCAATGCCGCGCATGCCTTGCGCACACCTTTGGCGGGCCTGGGGGCGCAATTGGCATTGTTGCAAAGGGAAAGCCCACCTGATGTACAGCCTCGTATTCAGCGGGCTAGGGAGGCATCGGATCGACTCAGCCGAGTGGTCACAGCCTTGCTGTCGCTGTTTCGAAGCGGAGGCGAGATCAAGCCGGCGCTCATTGATCTGGGCGAGCTGGTGCAGGGCCTGCCTTTACCTGGGTTGGTCATCGAGGTGGAAGGCCAGGCTCAGGTCAAGGCTGATCCGGATCTGCTCGCGGCTGCACTCTTGAACTTGCTGGACAACTCGGTGCGCTATGGTGCCAGCCAGGTCCGGGTTTCCTTCCGTCGGGAGGCGGGCGCCATCGTGATCCGCTTGTTGGACAACGGCCCAGGCGTGGACGAACTCACCCGCAAGCGCATTGGCGCAGCGCTGGCCACGCAGCAGTATGAACAAGACATGGGCTTGGGCCTGATGCTGGCCGATCGCGTGGCCCGGGCGCATGGGGGCCAACTGGTGCTCGTGCACGTCGAGCAGGGGTTTGGCTCTGAGTTGAGTCTGGCTGCCCGCTGAACGTGAGGTTTTGCACAAGTGTTCACAATGTCAACATTGTGTGATGTAATGCGATTCATACCAGCCTCCAGACCGGGAGAAGCGCATGAGCACCACCAAGCAAACCAAGGCCAACTGCCCCCGAATCGGCACGCGTTACCGCGATTGGCGCCTCAACGGCCCCTATGACGCCGTGATCATCGGCTCCGGCATGGGCGGGCTGACCTCGGCGGCTTTCCTGTCCGAACTGGGCTGGAAGGTGGCGGTGCTGGAGCAGCACTACACGGCTGGCGGCTACACCCACAGCTACGAGCGCGAAGGCTATGAATGGGATGTCGGCCTGCACTATGTGGGCGACATGGGTGCTCCCACGATGCCGCGCCGCATGATGGACTTTCTGACGGGCGGCCAGTTGCAATGGGCCGCCATGGATCAGGTCTATGACCGCTTCTTCATCGGCGACAAGGTCTTTGATGCGCTGGCCGGCAAGCAGGCTTATCGCGATGAACTGGTGCGGCGCTTCCCGCAAGAAGCCAATGCCATTGACGGCTATCTGAAGCGTCTGGCCGAGGTCAAGAAGTTCGTGCCCCTGTTCACCATGGCGCGCTTGCTCAAGCCCTGGCAGCGCAAGCTGGCGCAACCTCTGCTGAACATGATGCTGCCTCGCAGCTTCAACATGACGACCGGCGCCGTGATGGCCGAGCTCACGCAGAACCGCGATCTGATCGCCGTGCTGACGGGGCAGTGGGGCGACCATGGCCTGCCGCCCAGCCAGTCCTCCTTCATCATCCACGCCCTGGTGGCCAGCCACTATCTGCATGGGGGCTATTACCCCGTGGGTGGCAGCTGGCGCATCGCCGAAGCGATCCTGCCCAAGGTGCGTGCCGCAGGTGGTGAAGTGTTCACCTACGCCCGCGTCAAGCAGATCGTGACGGAGCAGGGGCAGGCCAAGGGCGTGTTGATGGAAGACGGCACCCGCATCGATTGCGGCTGCGTGATCTCCAGCGCCGGGGTCTTCAATACCTTCGAGCACCTGCTGCCTGTGGCAGAGGTTCAGCGTGCTGGCTATGACAAGCTCATGCCCAAGGTCAAGCCGAGCGCCGCCCACCTGGGTGTCTACATCGGGCTCAAGCAGACGGCGCAAGAGCTGGGCCTGCCCAAGACCAACTTCTGGATCTACCCGAGCAACGATTACGACGGCATCACTCAGCACTTCATGGACGACCAGGACGCGCCATTCCCCGTGGTCTACATCTCCTTCCCATCCGCCAAAGACCCTGATTTCGAGCGACGCTATCCGGGCAAATCCACCATCGAGATCGTGGCGCCCACCAGCTACGCCTGGTTCGAGAAATGGGAAGACACCATCTGGGGCAAGCGTGGCGAAGATTACGAGGCTGCCAAGGCGCGCTGGGGCGAGCGCCTGATGGAAGTGCTCTACGAGAAGCTGCCTCAACTGCGCGGCAAGGTGGATTACTTCGAGGTGTCCACGCCCTTGTCCACCAACTGGTTTGGTGGCTACCAGCGCGGCGAGTTGTACGGCCTGGATCACGATCCACAACGCTTCCAGCAAGACTGGCTGGGCCCGCGCACGAAGATCGAGGGCTTGTGGCTCACGGGGCAGGACGTGCTGTCCTGCGGCATCGTGGGCGCGATGATGGGCGGTGTGCTCACAGCCACGGCGGTGGCAGGCATGCGCCAGATGGGGCCCGTGCTCAAGCGCGTGGTGTCAGGGCGGGCTTTGCCAACGACGCCGCCTTTAGCGCAACCCTTGGCAACCGCATCATCCATGAACATGGACGCAGCAGGCAAACGCGCCGCCTGATCTTTTTTTGTCGATTGTTGTCACCTTTTGGTGGCTCGCTTCGTCTAATGGACAAGCAAGCACAATCCATCAGGTGGACAACATCATGCAAATCAGCGACAAAGAAGACAACATCCTGCTGCCGGATACGCAGCTGGATCATGTGGTCGATGGTGAGTTGGTTCGCCTTGCCGGGCAGGGCGATGCGCAGGCCTTCACGGCCATCATGCGCAAGTACAACCGCCTGATGTTCCGCAGCGTGCGCGGCGTCGTGCATGACGATGCCGAGGCGCAAGATGCGGTGCAGGATGCCTATCTGCGCGCCTTTGGTGCTTTGCCTCAGTTCCGTGGTGAGGCCAGCCTGGGCACATGGCTGGTTCGCATCGCGATTCATGCTGCGCTGGATGCGCAACGCAAACGGGGCCGCCACGTGCGCCTCGATGACATGGACGAGCAGGAGCGCCAGGCGCTGGAAGACCGCATGGCGATCCAGGCCGATGCCTCAGCCCAGCCTGATGCGCTGGCCGAACGCAGCCAGCTCAGTGTTTTGCTTCAACGATCGGTCGACAGCTTGCCGCCCATGTACCGCAGCGTCTTCGTGCTGAGGGCTGTCGAAGAGATGAGCGTTCAAGACACAGCGGCCTGCCTTCAGGTCAGCGAAGAGGTGGTCAAGACGCGTTACCTGCGGGCTCGCACCATGTTGCGTGATGCCTTGGGTGCCCAACTCGAACCCCATATCCCCGGCGTGTATGCCTTTGCAGGCGCGCGTTGCGAGGCCGTCGTGCGCCATGTGCTGGCGCAGCTGACGTCACAGGGGCGCATCGCCGCCGCCTGACAGACGCGATTTCCCTTTCCCTTTTTTCAACCAAGCAAGGAGATGGCCATGAGTGGTCAGAGCAAACTGTTGTCTGAAATTTTGTCGCCCATGTCGCGTCGACTGGCCCTCAAGGGCTCCGGGGCGGTGCTCTCGGCAGGGGCGGTGGCCTTGCTGGGCGGGCGTGACGCGCTCGCTGCCAGCACCAAAGGCCTGGCAGCCGATACCGCCACCGATGTGCGCATTCTCAATACCGCCCTGGGTGCTGAGCTGGAGGCCGTGGCCGCCTACCAGCTGGGTGCTGAAAGTGGTTTGCTGAGCAAGGACGTGCTGTCTCTGGCGCTGGTCTTCCAGGGTCATCACAAGGAGCATGCCGATGCCTTGGCGGCCACAGTGCGCAAGCTGGGCGGCCAGGCCGCGGCGGCCAAGTCGAAGTACGACTTCCCTGTCGACAAGCTCAAGAACCAGACCGATGTGCTGCGCTTTGCCGCCAGCCTGGAGAAGGGTGCCATCTCCGCCTACCTGGGTGCTGTCCCCTTGTTTGGCGACAAGGCCCTGGCGCAAGTGGCCGCCAGCATCCTGGGAGACGAGGCGATGCACTGGGCTGTGCTGCGGCAGGCGCTGGGTGAATCACCCGTGCCTTCAGCCTTCATGTCATGAGCACACATTGGATGCGTCAGATGGCGGCTTGGAGCCTGGCCTTGATCGGCATGGTAGCAAGCGCATCTGACAAACCAGATGAGCGCGGCCGGGCTGTGTACGAGCGCTGCCTGGCTTGCCATGCCATCGAGCAACATCGCACGGGGCCCGCGCATTGCGGCTTGTTCGGGCGCAAGGCTGGCTCAGCGCCTGGTTTTGCGGATTACTCCGATGCCATGAAGCGTTCAGGCTGGGAGTGGACGCCCGCCACCTTGAACACCTTTCTGAAGGCCCCGATGCAAGCCTTGCCAGGTACGAGCATGGGCTATGCCGGCGTGAAGGACGATGGCGAGCGAGCAGCCCTGATTGCCTGGTTGCAGAAAGCAGCCAAGCCAGGGGCGGCATGCCAGGTCCCTCGATGAGGTGATGAAACGTGGCTCACAATCGCACCATGTCCGACGCCTC
>NZ_SCTN01000433.1 GCF_004297345.1 Aquabacterium sp.
TTTTCTCCACGTATCCACGGATGAAGTCTATGGCTCACTCCAGCCGTCGGATCCGCCCTTCTCCGAAACCAAAGCATACGAACCCAACAGCCCTTATTCGGCATCCAAGGCTGCCAGCGACCACCTGGTTCGTTCCTGGTTCCATACGTACGGACTGCCCGTCCTCACCACGAACTGCTCCAACAACTACGGGCCGTACCAGTTCCCGGAAAAACTCATTCCCCTTGTCATCACCAAAGCGCTTGCCGGCGACATGCTGCCCGTCTACGGAGATGGCACCAACGTCCGAGACTGGCTGTACGTCAAGGACCACTGTTCAGCCATACGACGCGTACTGGAAGCCGGTCAGCCCGGGGAGACCTACAACATAGGTGGCTGCAATGAGATGCGTAACCTGGAGATCGTGCGAACGGTTTGCGACCTACTGGATGACTTGACGCCTGATGCAGCTGGCCCAAGGTCCCGGCTGATCCGCTTCGTCGCAGATCGCCCGGGCCACGATCGACGTTATGCCATAGATGCTCGAAAGATCGAACGAGAACTGGGTTGGCGACCAGCAGAGACGTTCGCAAGCGGCATCCGAAAGACAGTCAGCTGGTATTTGCAACATGCAGACTGGGTATCGCAAGTTCAGAGCGGCGCCTACCGTGAATGGATGGCACGCAACTACATCAAGCGTTGAGAGGACACATCATGGTCAAAAAAGCACGCCGAGGCATCGTCCTCGCTGGCGGCTCCGGCACGCGCCTGTACCCCGCTACCCGCAGCGTCTCCAAGCAGTTACTGTCCATCTACGACAAACCAATGGTCTATTACCCATTGTCGATTCTGATGTTGGCGGGCATCAAGGAGATCCTGATCATCTCCACGCCTCAGGACACCCCTCGATTCGAACAGTTACTCGGTGACGGCAGCCAATGGGGCATTTCGTTGCAATACGCTGTCCAAGACCGCCCCGAGGGCCTGGCACAGGCTTTCCTGATTGCCGAAGATTTCCTCGATGGTTCGCCCTCGGCCCTGGTACTGGGAGACAACCTGTTCTACGGTCACGATCTCGCCAAAGACTTGAAGGACGCCAGCGAGCAAGCGACCGGTGCCACAGTGTTTGCCTATCCAGTACTAGATCCGGAGCGCTATGGCGTGGTGGAATTTGACAGCACCGGGCGCGCGGTGACGCTGGAAGAAAAGCCCACCAGACCAAAGAGCCGCTATGCGGTCACAGGTCTGTACTTCTACGACGAACGCGCAGTGGAAGTGGCCAAGTCACTTCAGCCGAGCACGCGTGGCGAACTGGAGATCACCGATCTCAACGCACGATACCTGCAGTGGAAAGAACTGGATGTGCGCGTGATGGGCCGTGGGCATGCTTGGTTCGACACCGGCACTCACGACAGCATGCTTGACGCATCCATGTTCATCAGCACCATTGAAAAGCGTCAAGGCTTGAAAGTGGCATGCCTGGAGGAGATCGCCTGGCGTGCGGGCTGGATATCGGATGCCGATCTGAATCGACTGGCAGTACCCATGGCCAAAAACGACTACGGCCGCTACATGAAACAGTTGCTAGAGGACAAGGTGTTCTGATGCGCGTTATCTATTGCGAAATTGATGGTCCGCTGATCATCGAACCCAAAGTCTTTGGAGACGCTCGTGGCTTCTTCATGGAAAGCTTCAACGCCAGAGATTTTTCCGAAGTCACAGGCGTGCAATGCGACTTCGTACAGGACAACCACTCCAAGTCATCAAGAGGTGTGATCAGAGGGCTGCATTATCAAGTCGCGCATCCTCAAGGCAAGCTGGTCAGAGTGGTGCGTGGTTCCATCTTCGACGTGGCCGTGGACCTTCGACGATCATCACCAACGTTTGGAAAATGGGTAGGCGCAGAGATCAGCGAAGAAAACCGCCGTCAGTTCTGGGTCCCCCCGGGCTTTGCTCACGGCTTCTTCGTGCGCTCACTCACTGCGGAGGTGCTCTACAAAGCCACGGACTACTACGCACCGGCGCATGAGCGCACCTTGCTGTGGAACGACCCGGACATCGGCATTCAGTGGCCTCGATGGGATGACGATCCCTTGCTGTCGGAAAAGGACCGCAAAGGACTACGGCTCAAGGATGCCGAGGTATACGCGTGACGTCACTGATCACTCGATGAGGGTAGCGCAGTAGCGCAGTCAATACAGGGGGAGCCACGACACAAGCAGGACGTTCCGTCCTCCGTGGCTCATCCACTTCGGCTTGAACGCCTGATTCGTCGTTTTGGCGATTCAGATGTGTCCAGCATCTCATGCTTGTCGAGCGCATGGCCACTCAGCTAATGGGCCAGGCCATTCTTTGTTCTGACATTTCTACAGGAGTTCATCTTGAAATACAAAATCTCTCTCGTGCTCATGGCCTCGACCTTGGCGGCCACCGGCTCCATGGCTGCCGACTATCTGACCAGCCAACGCGACATGCGCACCAGCACCGCAGAAGTCATTGCGCGAGCGGCACTCGCCGAATGCCAGAAAAAGGGCTACACAGTGGCCGTTGCCGTAACCGACAGAAGCGGTACGCCTCTGGCCATTTTGCGTGACGACATGGCTGGAGCCCATACGCCGTCCATCGCTATTGGCAAGGCTTGGACAGCAGCCAACTTCCGCATGAGCACCACCGAGGTGGTGGCCGTATCGGAGCCTGGACAACCCGCCGCTGCGATCCGCAATCTGCCTAACGTCGTGGCACTGGGAGGAGGGCTGCCCATACAGACCAAGGGCACCACCATCGGTGCAATTGGTGTATCAGGCGCGCCAGGCGGCCATCTTGACGAAGCCTGTGCACAAACTGCCGTCAAGTCCATCCAGAGCGCGCTTGACCTACCCTGAGTTCATCCAACCCGTGTGATTCATAACAAACAGAAGGACACGCGACATGCTCGCTTTTGATCATAGAAAAAACACCCGCGTATTGACCTTGTGCATCACCATCGCCTTAGGCCTACTGTCAGGCACCAGGCAAGCACAAGCCATGGAGCTGTGGGAGCCTCATCTGCCGGGACTGGACAGCGGCCTGGCGGGCGCAGCGCTGCCACCAGAGGGGCTCTATGGTGTTGTCAACAGCTATTGGGCGCACGGAACCAAATTCGACAACGCAGGAAACAAGACGTCCTTGACGCTGGATGCATTGATCGTGGTGCCTGTTGTCTTGTGGTCGACAGGTGTGAAGGTTCTGGGGGCGGACTATGCCGTGGCACTCTCCCAGCCATATGACTACACCAACGTCAAGCTAGCTGGAGAAAGCACCCTCTCCAACAACGGGCACTGGGGCTCATTCAATACCGTTCTGGTGCCGGGCATCTTGTCCTGGACGCTGCCGAATGCCCTGTATTTGAAAACCAGCTTGCTGGCCTTGCTCAACAACGCATCCTCATCGCCGTCCAACCCTCCAGCCAATGGTGGGGTGGGCGCTGGAAACGGTTTTTCATCCTGGATGCCGGAGTTGGCCGTCAGTTGGCTGAAGGACAACTGGAACATCACGGCGGACATGTATTACTCGTTCAACAACAAGAACAAGGACACCGGTTACAAGACGGGTCAAATTTTTGAAGCGGACTACACGGCCATGAAGACCATGGGCAAGTGGGGGGCTGGTTTGGGTGCCTACCAGGTATACCAGGTCACCTCCGACACGGGCCCGCTTGCAGCGGACTGCGAACAAAGTGGCTGCAAGGCTCGTCGCTTCGGGATAGGCCCCTTGGTGAGCTACCAGTTCGGTGGACTCAACCTGTCAGCCCAATACGCGCGCGACCTTTCCACTCGCAATGCAATGGGTGCGCAGATCTTCAATGTCCGAATGATTGTGCCGTTTCAATAAGCCAATCTCAACAAGGCACCCAGGCCATGAACCATCTCCGATGTGACCAGACACAGGCCTGGTCAGCATTGAGCGAATATCACGCTTTACACGGCGAAGGCATGGACCTCCGTCACGTTGCCACCAATGATGACGGCCACCAACAGCAGCAAGCAGGCATAGAGGCCCCGGAGGTGTTCGCTGACCTGTCCCGCGTGCAATGGGATGATCAGACGTTGGCACTATTGCTAAAAATGGCTGAGGAGTGCGGCCTGCCCGCCCAACGCGATGCACTGTTGCGTGGCGATTTGGTCAATCTGACCGAAGGGCGAGCTGCGCTGCATACCGCCTTGCGTGCCCCCGAACGAGCGACACCCCACAGCAAGCAGGTGCATGACGCACTTGATCACATGCTCGTATTCGCCGACGCGGTGCGCGGCAACCAGGGCCACGTCTGCCCGCCAGGCATCACTGATATCGTCCACATCGGCATCGGTGGATCAGACCTTGGTCCAAGGATGGCAATTGCTGCGCTCGAGCCTTTCACTCATCCTGCCTTGTCCATACACTTTGTCTCCAATATTGACGGACAGGAACTGGCCAGCGTCTTGCGCAAGGTGCAAGTTGCAAGTACGTTGTTCATCGTAGCGTCCAAAACTTTCACGACGCAGGAAACGATGGCCAATGCGCACACGGCCAAGCAATGGTTCCTTGACAACGGCGGACAGGATGTGTCTCGTCATTTCGTTGCCACCACCACAAATGTGCAAGCCGCCACGGCATTTGGCATCACGCGAACGTTCGGCTTCTGGGATTGGGTCGGGGGCAGATTTTCAATGTGGTCTACCGTCGGACTACCCATCGCCATCGCGGTGGGCAGCAGGTTCTTCAAAGAGATGTTGGCAGGTGCACACGCCATGGACCGGCATTTCGCCAGCGTACCTCTGTCCCACAACCTGCCCGTTGTGCTTGGCTTGCTCGATGTCTGGTACCGCAACTTCAAGCGCTACACCAGTCGATGCCTGGCGCCGTATCACCACGGCCTGCGCAGCCTGCCCGCCTATATTCAACAGCTGACAATGGAGAGCAACGGAAAAAGTGTGGATCAGCAAGGTGTCGCTCTATCGTACGCAACGAGCGACGTGATCTGGGGTGAAGCGGGCACCACCGGCCAGCACGCCTTCTTCCAGATGCTGCATCAGGGATCCGAAGTGATTCCGGTCGAATTCCTTCTGGTCAAGCGGCCACGACATCGAGATCATGTTTCGTTGACGCCGACCGTGCGAGCCATGCTGACCCAACAGCATCAGATCTTGCTTGCCAACGGTGTTGCCCAGGCAGAGGCCCTGATGTGGGGCAAGTCGTTCACACAGTCGATGAACGAGCACGCACCGACTGCATCCCCGACCATCGCGCCGGAAGTCATCGCACGGCACCGGACTTTTCCCGGCAACCGTCCGAGCCTGACCTTGGTGCTCAACGAGTTGAATCCTCGCTCACTCGGTGCTTTGGTGGCCCTGTACGAGCACCGTACTTTCGTGAGCAGTGCAATATGGGGTATCAACGCCTTTGACCAATGGGGCGTGGAGCTGGGTAAAGCGCTATGCAACGAGTTGCTACCCAGCATGGTCTCCGGCAACACGGACGGAATCGAGGCCACCAGTGCAGCGATGCTCGCCCGACTACGTTGACAGGCCTGCGCCCATGACGTGCGTCAACTGCGCGATCAGGTCAGACCAACAAGCCCAACAAGGCTGCACGTACCGTGGCAGCGGTCTTGTTCGCACAGTTGAGCTTGGTCATCACATTGGTGATATGGAAGTTCACAGTTCGTTCAGCGATTCCCATGATGTCCGAAATTTCACCGGAGGTCTTGCCTTCTGCGGTCCATTGCAGGATGGACCTCTCTCGCCCGGACAGTGTCACAGCCCCTTCAGGTTGTGTTCCCTTTGAGATCGGAAGAGCAC
>NZ_SCTN01000057.1 GCF_004297345.1 Aquabacterium sp.
TGCCTTACTTGTTCGGCAGCGGCACGGTCACGCTCAATGGCAATGTGACGGGCTCGGCCAATGGCTTGCAGACCTCGTCCACCACAGCCAAGGGCGTCACAATCACGGCAGGCAAGGATGCCACCGTGCAAGCGACGCAAGGTGATGTGCTGACCGAAGGCGTGAACATCAACGCCGGGCAGAACGCGCAGGTCAAAGCCTCGGGCAACGTGATCACAGGTGTGGCCACCAGCACCAGTTCCTCGTTGACTGAAACGGCGGCGCTCAAGGGCACGGTCAACGTGCCTGTGAAGGTCGATTCGGCCTTGAACATCGTCGGCACCTTGTTCACGGGCGGCTCGCTGCTCAACAACGTGCAACTGACCACCGTGAACGTGGCGGGATCAGGCACGGGCAACATCACCGGTGTGACGAGCACCACACAGTACGGTGGCAGCATCACGGCAGGACAATCGGTGAAGGTCCAGGCTGACGACACAGTGACCACCTATGGCACGGCCATGAAGGCACAGTCGGTCAGCGTGAACGGCAACAATGGCGTGAAGCTGGGCTCTGCCATCAACAGCACGGCCAAGCTCAATGTCTCGGGCGGCGGCGTGCTGGCACAGCAGAACTTCCTGGCAGCCAAGCAGTTGAAGATCAACCTCAGCGGCAATCTGGATGGCAGCGTGTCCATTCAAGGCAAGGGGACCAATCTGCAAGGCACGCAAATCAGCGTGGATGCCGAACAAGGCAAGACGGAGATGGACGGCGCCAACATCGCCGGTACGGATGTCAGCGTCCGCGGAGCGCATGGTGTGGACATCGGCACCAGCCTGGACGTGACCGGCTCGGTCAATGGCGCCTTCAATGGTCCCCTGGATCTGGCCGTCAGCGGTTTGAAGCTGAACCTGAGCAATCCGACTTTGAGCCTCAGCGGTGGCAGCATCGGCGTGACCTTGCCCAAGGTGGACGTGTCGCTCAATGCACTGGTGGATCTGGCTGTGGCCGGCACCGCCAAGGGGCAGATGTCGATCGGGGGCAATGGCTCGCAGATCTCGGGCACACAAAGCGTGAAGGTGCAGGCCAGCGATGGCGACATCAAGCTGACGGGCTCGAAGTTGAGCAGCGGTGGCAGCACCACCGTGGAAGCGCCCAATGGCGCCCTCGACCTGGCCTCCTCACTGCGCCTGACCGGCAGCTTTGACAGCCAGTTCAACGTGGGCGCGAAGTCCATGCTGGACCTGAGCGTGTCCATCCAGCAGTTGAGCGTGGGCCTCAAGCCCACCTCGTTGCGCCTGGCGGGCATCGGCCTGGCCGTGGGCGCTGACCTGAGCATCGGCGTGGGTGGCCTGTCTCTGGCCGGCTCCAGCGTGCCCCTGCTGAGCACGAACCTGAGCCTGAGCGGAACGGGCCGTGCCACCCTGGGCAGCGATGCCTCGTCCATCAAGGCTGGCCAGGACGTGCACTTGATCGCCAAGGATGCCGTCACACTGTCCAAACCTGATATCCAGGCTGGTGGACTGATTGACATCATGGGCAAGTCGGTGGCCATCAAGGCACCCGTGACCACGACCGTGACCGGCCAGTTGTCTGCGGCACTGCCCGTGCAACTGCTGCCCACGCTGGACGTGGACTTCAGCCAGGTCAGCCTGAACCTGGGCGGCACACTCGCTCTGGCTCAAACTGGTGGCCAACTCAAGGCCACCAAGGGCGTGTCCATCCAGGCCCTGGATGGCGGCGTGAGCACGGTGGCAACGACCATCACCACGCCCGGCACCGTGAGCATCAAGGCGACGGACGACGTTCATCTGGACGCAGGCACCTCGCTGACCAACGGCAAGCTTTCGTTCACGCCAACGCAGATCTCTGCTGGCACGTCGGTGGCGTATGAAGCCCCTGCTGTGCGCACCTTCCTGCTGGCACCGGCTGTCGTCACTTCGCCTGTGATCACGCTCAACGGCCAACCGAAGTGATGATGGGCTGTTGTTGATGCGTTACCGTTTCGTGCCCGCCATGCTCGGCGGGTTGATGAGCCTGGCCGCCCATGGAGGAGGCCAGGCAGCCGAAGAGCCCATCGGGCTCAGTTCCTTGAGACAAAGCGACAGCTTGCGGCTGGAGGCCCTGCGTCAACGCGCGCAGCCCAAGCTGGGCGAAACGGAAGGCAGCCCAGCGCCTCAGGCGACTGCACCGGACACGCAGGACCGGCGCTGCCTGCAAGCCAGGAGCTTGCGGGTTGAAGGTGCCAGCCTGGTTCCTCAGGCGGATCTGGCCGCATGGCTGGAAGCCGTCACGGTTCAGGATGCCTGCATCGCCGTGGGTGACATCAACGGCTTGCTGTACAAGCTGTCGACCTGGTACATGCAGCGCGGCTACATCACCAGCCAGCCGGTCTCGTTCACGGTCAACGAACAAGGGGTGCTGGTCATCCTGGTGCTGGAGGGACGCATCGATCAGATCGTCTCCAGCGACCCACGTATCAGCACACGTGGCCTGGTCAGCGAGCCTGATGCCGTGCTCAACCTGCGGGTGATCGAACAGGCTGCCAGCCAGATCAACCGGCTGGACAGCCGTGCCATTGCGATCGACATCGAACCCAGCGACAAACCTGGCATGTCCATCGTCAAGCTGCGCCCTCAAAGCGCACTGCCTGCGAAGGACTGGTCCGTTCAGACCAGCGTGGACAACTATGACGCCAACCAGCTGTCCGGCACGCTGGCGCTGTCGATGGACAACCTGCTGGGCCACAACGAGAACATCTACCTGGCTCATACGCGGGAGTTGAACGAGCATGACACCGTGGCGCACGCCTACTCGGCGCTGGTGAGCGTGCCGGATGGCTTCTCGACCTACACGGCCTCGCTGTACCGCAGCAACAGCACGGCCCCCATCGTGGAGCCCAGCGAAGTGGATTCCGCTCGCACGAGCCTCTCGCTCAAGTGGGACCGCGTGCTGCATCGATCCCAATCATGGATTGCTGCCGTATCGGTCGATGTCACCCATGACGAGTTCGTGCAACAGATCGGGGAAGCCGAGTTGCAATCGTCTTCCTGGAACGTGAACCACGTGACGACCGGCGTGACGCTGCAACATCAGACCGCAGCCTGGAGTGGCCGCTTGAGCTTGCAGCTCGATCATGGCCTCGGTGGCATGGGTCCACAAGAGCTGCCACAGGCCAACTACAACGCCACAGCCGTTCAGGCGTCGATCAAGGTGCCGCTGGCTGCACGCTGGAGCGCATCGGTCACAGGCAACGCCCAGTACACACCGGACTACGTGCCGGGCTTCAAGCAATTCTGGATCGGTGGCCCTGTGCAGGTACCTGGCTTCCGACACGAAGCCTATGCCGGCAACAGCGGCGCCACCACGCAGTGGCAGCTGAGCTGGCAGGCGCCCAGCCTTGGCGAAGACGGCCTGTTGGGCAAGCCCTATGCGCATCAAGTCAGCCTGATCCAGACCACAGGCTGGGTTTTCAGCGACGCCCAAAGCAACACACGCAAGCTCTCCAGCGTGGGCTTGCAATATGGTGCCGTATGGGGTGGCCTGACGGGTGTGCTGAGCTGGACCAGACCGCTGCACAACAGCGATGCCGCCGTCGCCAAGAACGACGACTGGACCTTCTGGCTGAGCCACCGATACTGATCGCACAGGCCGATCGGGGCCCCAGCAGGGTTCAGATCGGCAAGGCCGGCCCCTCGGCACCGATCAGGGCCAGGGCGCCGCAACCTCGGGTCTGGTACAGATCGACTCTGTCGACCTGAGGCAGCACCGCACGGGCCTTGTCCAGAATCCAGTGAGACAAGCTGGCCGCATCGCAATCGGCCAGGTCTGGCAGCTCATGCAAAGGCTGGTGATCCAGCATCTTGAAGATGGGATCAAAGCGCGTTTTCACATCGCCGAAATCCACCGTCCAGCCCATGACCTCGTCCAGCGGCGCGGCCAGGTGCAGGCGCAAGGTGTAGGTATGACCGTGGATGGCCGCATGCGGATCCTCCACCGGCGCCTGGCGCAGGAACAAGGCGCTGTCCAGCGTCATTTCCTTCCAGATGCGGAAATCCTGGCCATTGAAGTTGGCCCCACATGAACCGGTTTCGTACACCGTTACCCAGGACAACTCGGGCAGCACCTGCTTCAAACGAGCCCACAACCAACCCGCGATGACCTCGCTGGTTGGATTGGCCAGCCCCTCGATGTCATTGAGGTACTTGTGATGGAGCTGGTAGTGAAAGGGTGACCAGATGGCGTCGAGATGGTCGTAGTCGATGCTGATGTCGCGGCCACC
The DNA here is from genome assembly GCF_004297345.1 of Aquabacterium sp. Lineage (GTDB taxonomy): Bacteria > Pseudomonadota > Gammaproteobacteria > Burkholderiales > Burkholderiaceae_C > Aquabacterium. The sequence goes on from NZ_SCTN01000057.1 coordinate 4,262, forward strand.
AGCGTTCTGGTTGGCATGCAGGATCACCTCGAAACCATGCCCGTGCAGCCGCCCGCACTTGTGGCCCAGAGGCACATTGGGCAGCTTGTGTGCCGACTGGAAGCGGTAGCGGCGCCACACATGTGCATGGTCAAGCCGATCCAGATCGACACCCTGATCAGCCGTGCTCTGGATCCCGACCTGCTCGATGCCAGGCACTTGCTGATCCCGCAAACGGTCACGCAACCAGCGCGCCAGGTTTTCGTCGGTCGGGGGTTGATCGGGCGGCAAGACCTCATTGAGCAGGCGGTAGTCCAACTGCGAGGTACAAGCGCCAAGGCGTTGCCCCAGAGTATGGACTTCGGCACCGGGATAGGGTGCCCAGGCAGTCGGCAGATCAGCGCGGATGCGTGCCACAAAGCTGTGGCCATGCAGACCATGTGAGCGGTGCCCGCTGGGCAGGATGCCGACCTGGCGGGCAGATTCAAAGTGCCGCGAGGCGGTATGGAGCGTGGTCAAC
>NZ_SCTN01000575.1 GCF_004297345.1 Aquabacterium sp.
CCGGACTTGGCGCACGCCGCACCGGACTTGGTGCGCGACGCACCGGACTTTGTGCGCGACGGACCATTCCTCGAACAGGAGGAACGCTGTACACGTCTGCACCTGCGGCCGGAGCTTGTCCTACCGCGTCAAATTTAACATTAAGCGCGGACGCTGGCGCAGCTCGAGCAAGGGCGTACAGTATATCTCGAGAGCTTCTAAATTTGCTCCACGTGGATTCAGGATACGCTTCTATATTAAATCCGCTTCCCTTAACGAACCAACAATATTGTGTTTTAAATAAGTCTTTCATAAGACTCTTCGAGTCGCTGCTGATGCAACAAGCATCGGCGATGATGTCCTGTAGCACAGGCAGACCATCGCATGCTTTGTACACACCACACAAGACCTTCATGATGTCAATGTTGTCGATGTTCAAATTACAACGACCGTACCATTTACACACGCCAAACCGGTCGGTTAACGCGATATTTGTACCAAGTGAATGAGCGTACGAGTTATCAAAATCGTAAACCTTTGGAACAAGATCCAGATTGTTATATGTCAACATTAGCTCACCGGCGTACTGCACAACAGTACGTCGTTCGGATGATGGGACGTTCTTTACGAAGATGTTGTTAGCGTGCAGATCGTAATGAGTCAACTTGGTATAGGACATTGCGTAGCATGCAGTGGCGATTTGGATTAGAACACGCCACATTGCATCAGTAAACGTGCTATTCCCTCCCGGTGCAATGACCCCAGCGTTTAGGAACTGGTGGAATGTGCGTTCGCCTTGCATACTCTCGGTCATGATCATCCCACATGTGTCAGTCGTGCTTGGCGGCACCTCTTTGAGCCTGCCTTCGCGTTTTATTTTTGCAGACACGTCATCAATTGCCGGACGAGGTAGTGCTGACTTTAGCGCTGTAAGATTTCGCATCCAGGCGTAGCGAATTTTGTCTGGTGTGACGTTCTTCATACCTGCCGTTAAGATCTCCAGTAGCGAGTTCTGAGAGCATCCGCTGCTGCTGGCGTAACATCGGACAAAGCATGGCGACATTCTGGCTGTGAGCATTGCCTCGATGACCTCGGCATAAATCCGTCTCTCGTACTCTAGTCCAGAAGTGTATCTCCAATCGTTGATCCAGATCTTTAACACGGCGCGCGTTGCCGGTTGGCCGTCATATATTACTCCGTTCTTAAACGTGACGAACCATATGTCCGTTAAAGATGATGCCGTTTTAGCAGTTGCTACACCCGTGATCTTGTCCACACATTTCGCGAGCGCGCACGCGCTACGCTCATCGCGCATACATGCCATTCTTATTTAACTAAAGCCACAATAAATGACATCCTACAACACTCCCAACATCGGGTTTGTTATGCAGAACGTCGGAGCTGGTCAGATAGTGTCCCAGTTACAGCAAGGGGTTTCAGCAACACAGACACCAATTTTTCTGTCGGGTGCTGGTCCATTCGTGCTTTCGATCGACCAATTCGTTACAGCATTCCAAACAGGTCTTGCGGTGGATGGATCTGTTACGCCTGTCGTTCTTACCTTGCCTTCTACGAATGCGATGTTAACGGCAATGGGAAATGGCTCTGTTAACACGTCTATAAACATTGAGACACCGTTTACCGGAACGAATGTTACTCCTGCAGCATGGGTGCAATTACAGGTTATGAACATGAACACGGCCTCGGCCGCAACGGTCACACTTGCCTCATCGGATCTAAACACATCGATATTTCAAACTGCCGTCCTTGCAAGCAGCGTGCAGGTGTTTACAATCGGCGACGGAACAACGCCAGGAACGATCAATGTCTATCAACAGAGTAGACAGCCAGCTCCGCAGCTGGGGGTAACTAGCATCACGACAAATTCGGGCGTCGCCGTGCCAGTTCTTGGCGATATAAACCTCTTCGGAGGGGCGAACATGACAACGTCGGCAGCAGCGAACAACGTCCTAGTGACGCTCATAAGCGATCCAACGGTGTCTGGTACAATCACCAGCACGTCGGATGGAGTTGGTACGACGCAGAGCATCGTCGTATCGAACACAGACAGCACGAATCCTAATTCCAATGCAGCGTTCATTGCCGAGACGCACGCTGGCGGTGGTTCTCCGCAGACACTATACAGCGTCAATGGTGGTCAGTCGTTTGTCCAGGGCATAAATGCGGCAGATAGTAGCGCACTTGTCACGTCTGCCAGCGGGACGCTTGGGGTATCCAACGTACAACGAATAGATAATGGCGGTAATGTTACGTTCTATAATCACGTAACCGTTCCTCACATGCTCGCGCCCGTTAATTCTACGTGCGGAATAGCAACGCTTTCGGGAGGTCATGTGACCGTGTTAACGACAGCTGTTACTGCAAACAGCTTGATCTTTCTATCGCATGACCTTATCGTTGCTTCGTTTTCGGTTATATGGGCTCCGTCTTCCGAGATCAATCCTGGCGTATCGTTTGGCATTCACTCGGCGAGTGGCACAGACGGCAGCTCGATTTATTGGTTCATTATAAATTGATTCATTTAGGGATGAATAAATGAAATCAGTCTATGTTATAGTCGCGACCATAGTTGCGGTCGTTGCGGCAGCCATTATCGCAGTTGTTCTCCTGAAGAAGAGAAAGAAGTCGCATCATTCCCCGTCGCCACCGCTACCCAGTGGATGCAATCCGCCGTGCTCCTCGCCGCTACAATCATGCGTCAACAACAGCTGTGCACCACCCAGCACCGCGTTAGCGACACTTAAGCTGCAACTGTCAGCAGGTCAGTTTGCGACATGCGCCGACCAATACGAAGTGTCGCGCACTATCTCCGTTTCGGCGTCCCCGGACACCAACTGGACGTATTGTTTCGCCACGACCGTCGGAGGCCTCGTTCCAGGGTTATATTACACGGCAAGTGGCGTTACGTATTCCGCTTCTGTCACGCAGAAGAACTCGATGTATCAGGTGTCTATGACTAACACATCTAGAGGGGCGACTAAACTAGATTTGGAACCAATTCCCGGTAAGAGCAACGCGTTTGCGATGTCGGTAACGACGAATAATGTTAAAGCGTACGCGTCTGCGTTGGACAGCCAAACGCAACCTAACGCAATGATTTTGTTTGATTCCAGTACGGGTGTATCGAATGCTCTATCGTTCACGCCCGTTTTTACGTCTTAACTGGACGATTTACTAAATGAGACCTCCATTTGTTGTTCTCATTGTAGCGGTCGTGATATTGGCTATACTCATTGGTGTTGTCGTGATTCTATATATGAAGAAGCATAAAACATCGCCAGGACCAGGACCATCTCCTCCGTCTCCTCCGTCGATCTGTACCCCTGCGTGCCTACCAACTCAAAGCTGTGTTAAAAGCACATGTGTACCACCAAGCACTACGCTCGCGAATCTACAAGTACAGCTTGCGTCCGAGGCGTCCGCTGGCACCGGATTCTTGACATGTACAGACGTTTCTGGTAGCACACGCATGATATGCGTTACCTCTACTGGAGATAGTCGTTGGAACTACGCGTTCGTTCCGACCAGTGGCCTACCTACTGGTCTCCATTACAAGGCAAGCGATAATCAGAATTATGGAGCGACGGCAATTGCATTGGATACTGTCAACATGCTAGACGCGTCCATGACCAACACGTCTTATGCAGCTACTACATTGGACTTTGACGCAATACCTAGTTCACCTGGACAGTACGCGTTATACTTACAATTTACGGACGAAAAAGGTCTTGCGTATAGGGCATATGCGACCACCACAGACGGCACATCGTCAAACGTTCTTGTGTTTGACAACGGGGCACTCATTGCACAGGCCCTGCCGTTTCTACTGCAGTATCAATAAATGAAACGTGCGTACGTAATTGCGTCCATCGTAGCGGTAGTTGGCATTGCTGCCCTCGCGATTTTCGTTTTAAAAAGGCGACAAAGCGCATCGCCGACGTCTGGATGTAATCCGCGATGCTCGTCCGCATTACAATCGTGTGTTAATAATTCATGCGTGCCTTCGGGCACTGCGCTGCGAGCACTTAGTCTTCAGATCACATCTGGACAATCGTCTGGGTCTTATTTAACGTGTAACACTATTATTGGAGACACGCGATTAATCGTACCCGAGTCCGCTAAAGATACTTCGTGGCTTTATTGTTTTGCTCCTATATCAGGTAGCTTTGTGCCTGGGTTATACTACCAACTCGACGATGGAGAAACGTTTAGTCCCGCTGTTGTGCAATTCCAGGTTGGAAGCACGTTGGTGTTTGGTGCACAGATGACTGGGACGTCGTATGGATCAGTTGTGCTAGATTTTGAACGTGTACCGAATTCAAGCACGTCGTTTGCATTGTATCTCGCGTTCACGTACGGATCAACCCCAATGAAGGCATACGCAACAGAAATCAATACTGGATTTGTGACTTTTGATTCCACTGCTAAAATAGATGCGGCATTAACATTATCTGTGACGTTCACAGCATAAGTTGATAAATGAAGCGCGTCTATCTTATCGTGTCTATCGTTGCAGGTGTCGCACTTATCGCTCTTGCGATCTTTGTTTTAAGGATGCGTAACAATAACAGCACATCGCCACCATCGCCATCCGGGTGTGTGCCACCATGCACAGCGTCACACGTGTGCATCAGCGGCGCATGTATACCATCCACATGTACACCGCCATGTACAGCGTCACAGATCTGCATTAGCGGCACATGCGTAACAGATTGTGTACCACCGTGCTCTTCAACACAGGCTTGCGTTGATGGCAAATGCGTAACGCCGCAACCAACATGTACGCCACCATGCACAGCGCCACTGGTATGTGTTAATAATGCTTGCGTCACACCGACTTCGCCAGTCGAGAGTCTTCATCTGCAATTTGCCTCTGGAATGTCGCAAGGACGGTACGTGGTATGCACCGTCCAGCAAGACAACCCGTCTCGGATGATGTTCAGCAATCCTATATACGACGGGAACTGGAGATACTATCGCACCTCAATCGGCGACGTACCATCGGGATTGTATTACGAATTTAGTAATGCCCTGTACGGTGCAACGATCTCACAGAACCGCGTGCACATGAACAACACCTCACTAACTGATGTTCATCTGGATCTAGAGGCACTACCAAATTCCAACCTCGTCGCAATCTCTGCGCTTTCTGCAGGCTCGAGCAACAAGATCTACGTGACGTCCGTGGCGCTCGATCATTCGCTTGTCTTCAGCACAGCCGCCCAATCGGCCGCCATGTCGTTTAACGCATTAGTGGTATAACATCATAAGATGTATAACGTCATACCAAAACGATATGACGTTAGCCAAATCGTCCTTTCTCAAAATAGGTTCTGGAGAGGCTATTTTTAGAGTACTTTGTGATGCAAGCCTACTTTAAGAGCACTGCGTATACCGCGAATGCCTCTGATCGTCGCGCTTACGTTCAACTTAAGCTCAACACCTTGCCGCGCGCATACGTTTTCCCAAACGAATCGTACGACGCGTTCTTCGCCGCATACGCCAGCGATAAGAAGACAACTGTTCACGAAAGCGTTGGATACTTTGCCATGCTCATAATAGACACCGTTTCTGACGAGACCATCGTTCACAAGCTCCAGACGTATCTTTCTTCGGCTATTGTACGTGTGCAACCACACCACCTCCATTGCGCGTACGACGCACAAGCAAAACGCGCGTACTTCTTTAACATGTACCTCAGCAAAGTAGACCGTGCGCGTGTGCGACACGATCACCCCGAATTGTATATCGCCGTCACTGGGTTTGTGCCAATGTACAACGGCATCTCGAAACTCATTATCGTCGACAATCAGCGTGCGACGTATGATATCGCGACATACGCTCAGACTAACGCGATTGTCGTGTCGTCGTTGCTTAGTCACGACCGTACGCCCGTCGATTTCGACATCGAACGAAGCGCGGAATGGACGACGCGATTGCTTATGGTAAACACGTTAGTGAGGGATGTTACTGGGCTCGTGTGCGAACTTCACGATATTCCCCTTGTCTACCTTCGAGACGACGACGACTCCCCCGTTCTTCCATCGCCAACGTCAATCGATGACACCGTCGCCGCACGTCTCACGGACATTATCGCATCCTTTACAAACGACACGTTCGTTTATCGCCACCGCTGGACACGCAAAAATGTCACATGGTTGTCGCGCAAAAAGGCTGGTCCATGCGCATTTTCCACGTCACGCACACACAGCCGTCGCCCTGCGTACATCCGTTTGACAGAGGATGGATCTGTGCGTTTCACGTGCAACTGTGAAGCGAAAATACGCCATGCGGACAAACATCCGCCAGTTGTTATCTGCAACATAAACGACCTAACAACTCCTGAACTGACGATTGAACAGATTAACGCATCTCTGGAATATGCCGTCGCTTCCCCGCCGACGGTTAATGAGCCAGTCGAGCTCGTCAACGAACTGGTCGTTGAACCGACCGATGCGTCTCCTCCGGCGACCGTCAATGCGCCAGTCGAGTTCGTTGAGCCGACCGATGCGTCTCCTCCGGCGACCGTCAATGCGCCAGTCGATCCCGTCAACGAACTGGTCGTTGAGCCGACCGATGCGTCTCCTCCAGCGACCGTCAACGAACTGGTCATTGAGCCGACCGATGCGTCTCCGGTGGTGGACGAACCAATCGATGCGTCTCCGTCAGTGGTCGTTGAGCCAATTAGTGATGACGACGAGGACGATGGTGTCAACGCGCGACCATTGCAACGCAGACGCTTGATGCCTTCCAGCGATAGTGACGACGATCTTCTTGTTGCACCAGCACAGCATCCTCCTCCATTTGGCGATCTCCAGTACTTGTTTGACGCCACTGACTCGCCACCACACATGCCGGCAGCAGCCGCGCACGATGACGAAGATGAACACGACGACGATGGTCAGCTCATGCCGGCAGAAATCGCACTAAAAGATCGATTAAACCCTCGAATGGACCCAGCAACGAAGGACATGCTTATTGGGCCGTATCGCGTGACGGTCGCCGGGATGAGCGTTGTCACAAAGAAATCAGTTTCCCAGGCGGCCGAGAATGACTACGAGACGATTCTGTTATTTGCGCAAGTGTTTGCTGCTCGCAATATCGTGATTATCAACGACAAGACGAAGACTGGGTTTATCTGGGAGGACATTAATCAGCTTTGGGTGCCCTTCACTGAGGCGACGATGCGCATGTTGCTTCCGACAATTATGCTGCCCGTGCTTCGTCATCGAATGGGACACGCTCGCGACGATGGTCCAATGGAGCACGCGCTTGTTGTTCGCAACCAGTACAACTGTCATCACATCGCGTACAAGGTACCTCAACGCAACGCAAAGAAGAAAGCAAAAGGTGATGATCAGTACGGCAAGCTCGTGAACAACATCAGTCGCATCTCCAAAATGAGTGCCATCACCACTGGTCTCGTTGGGTTTGTGCACAACCCGTCGTTCTTGTCCACCGTCAATAAGAACGAGTTTTTCCTGCCCATACAGCACGGCAAGGCTGTAGATCTTCGCAATGGACAGATCGTATCGCGTAATCGTTTCGCGCTGGCGTTCACGCACGAGCTACCTTACAAGTACACCCCAATGTCGTCGTTCCCAAATGTCGACAAGTTCGTGATGTCGATATGCGCTGGCGATGTCGCGTTGTTCGAATACATTCACCTAATCTGTGGGTACTTCTTGACCGGAAATGTCGAAGGACGAAGCCTTTTCATCGCATATGGAGTTGGACGAAACGGTAAAAGCACGCTGGTGAACACCATCAGCAAAGTCATGGGACAGTTCGCAGGAACGATCTCCGAATCGATCTTCACGGACAGCGCCCGA
>NZ_SCTN01000434.1 GCF_004297345.1 Aquabacterium sp.
CCCTGGCCAGTAGGCGTCGGTCAGCTTGCGCGCCACAGCCGGGAAGGCCGAGGCAAAGGTCAAGGCCGCAGCCTGGTTGGGCACGTGCACGATCAGCGGGTGATCAGCCGGGCGGCCCTTGGCAGCAAAGATGCGCGCCACGGCGGCATCGTCATCGGCGCGGGCACCCAGGCCATAGACCGTCTCGGTAGGCAGGGCCAGCAGGCCGCCGTCAGCCAGACGTTGGGCTGCTTGCTCGATGGCGTCAGCTTGTTGTTGAGGATCGAGCAGGCGCATGGTCGTCAAGGGCGGGGCAAGGTCGGTCGAGTTGATCGAGGGCGGTTAAGGCAGAGCGGGCCAGGGCGACAGGCGATCAGAAAGGCTCGATGCCCAGGATCGCTGCCGCTTTGAGCGCCACCTCGCGCGCCGCAGCTGGCGTGGCGCCGGTCACCGTCAGGTGCCCCATCTTGCGCGCCTTGCGGGCTTCGGTCTTGCCATACAGGTGCAGGTGGGTGCCGCTGAGCGCCAGCACGGCGGCCCAGTCGGGCTCTTGCTGCTCGGTCGCACCATCATCCGCCACACCAGGGAACCACAGGTCGCCCAGCAGGTTGAGCATCAGGCAGGGGCTATGCAACACGGGCTCGACCAGCGGCAGGCCGGTCATGGCGCGCACTTGCAGCTCGAACTGCGACACGTCACACGCGTCAATCGTGTGGTGACCGGAGTTGTGCGGACGCGGGGCCATTTCGTTGGCCACGATGCGGCCATCGGCCAGCACGAAGAACTCGATACACAGCACGCCCACGTAGTTCATGGAGGCAGCGATCTTGTGCGCCGAGGCATAAGCCTGCTGCGACACGGCTTCGGTCACGTTGGGCGCGGGCACGGTGGTCACGGCCAGGATGCCGTCGCGGTGCAGGTTCTGCTGCAGCGGGAAGTGCACGACCTGGCCATCGCGGCCACGGGCCACCAGCACACTGACCTCATAAGCCAGGGGCAGCATCTTTTCCAGCACGCAGCCCACGCGCTTCAACTCATCCCAGCCGGCGATGAGTTCGGCGCGGGTCTTGACGCGGATCTGGCCCTTGCCGTCGTAGCCCAGGCGGGCGGTTTTCAGGATGCCGGGCAACAGGTCGTCCGGCACAGCGGCCAGTTGCTCGGGCGTCTCGATCAAGGCGTGCGGGGCGCAATCCACGCCGCAGCCCACGAAATGGGCCTTTTCACGGGCACGGTCCTGGCAGATGGCGACGGCGCTGCCAGCTGGCGCCACAGGGCGCGTTTCGGCCAGCTTGTCCAGCGCCTGGGCAGGCACGTTTTCGAATTCGGTGGTGATGGCGGCCGACACCTGGGCCAGCTTCGCCAGACCAGCCTCATCGAGATAGGCCGTCTGGATGTGCTCGTGCGACACCAGGCCCGCAGGGCTGGTGGCATCGGCATCGAGCACCGCCGTGCGGTAACCCATGGCTTGCGCAGCGTGCACGAACATGCGGCCCAACTGGCCGCCGCCCATCACGCCCAGGGTGGCGCCAGGGAGGATCACGTCCTTCTTGCTGGTCATGCCTTGGCGTCCATGGTCAGGTCATTGGTCATGGCGCGGGCCACTTCGGTCTGGCGAGCGCGGAAGGCGTCCAGCTTGGCGCGCAAGGCTGCGTCACCGTTGGCCAGCATCGCCACTGCGAACAAGGCGGCATTGCCTGCCCCGGCCGTGCCGATGGCGAACGTGGCCACGGGGATGCCCTTGGGCATCTGCACGATCGAGTGCAGCGAATCCACGCCTTGCAGATGGCGGGAAGGCACGGGCACGCCCAGCACGGGCACCGTGGTTTTGGCTGCCAGCATGCCCGGCAGGTGAGCGGCACCGCCAGCACCGGCGATGATGGCCACCAGGCCCCGGTCAGCGGCGGCTTCGGCGTAACGGAACATGTCGTCGGGCATGCGGTGCGCCGAGACCACCTGCGCCTCGAAAGGCACGCCGAACTCGGTCAGAATGTCGGCAGCATGGCGCATGACGTCCCAGTCGCTGCTGGAACCCATCACCACACCCACTTTCACAGTCTTCACACCAGTCGTGTCTGTCACGGCTTGATCCTTTTTCGCCACATCAAACCCGGGATTTTAGGCGCTGGCCGCCCGCCCGCCCACCTTCATCCTCGCCAGATCTGCCCAACATGATCGACATCACGCTAGAAAATTTCGAATCCGACCTGATCGCCACCTCGATGCAGGTCCCCGTTTTGCTCGATATCTGGGCGGAATGGTGCGGCCCCTGCAAGGCCCTGGGGCCCGTGCTGGAGCGACTGGAGGAGGAATACGCCGGCCGTTTCGTGCTGGCCAAGGTCAATGCCGACGAGCAGCAGGAAATCGCCGGGCAACTGTCGCAAGCGTTCGGCGTGCGCTCCATTCCGTTTTGCGTGCTGTTCAAGGGTGGCCAGCCGGTTGACGGCTTCGTGGGTGCCCTGCCCGCTGAAAAGATCCGCGAGTTCCTGAGCAAGCACGTGCCCTCGGAAGGCGAAATCGAAGCGGCTGAAGAAACCGCCGAGGCCGAGCAACTGGCTGAAGAAGGTGATCTGGACCACGCCATCGCCAAGCTGGAAGACGCCATCGCCAAAGACCCCGGCAATGACGAGGCCCGCTACGACCTGATCAAGCTGCTGCTGACAGAAGGCCAGGTGGAGGCCGCCAAACACATCTTCCTGCCCGTGGCTGGCCGTGCCACCGGCCCCGTGCCGGAAGCCCGCCCGCTGGCCTTCAGCCGCTACATTTCGGCTGTGCAGGCCGCGCGCCAGGGCCGTGCCCCGCAAGAACTGGAAGCGGCCATCACGGCCAACAAGCGTGACTTCGAAGCCCGCTTCGAACTGGCCCAGTTGTTCTGGGCCGCCAGCCAGCCCACCATGGCCATGGACGAGCTGCTGGAAATCATCATGCGTGACAAGACCTGGAACGATGAGGCCGCACGCAAGACCTATGTGGCCATCCTCGAAGTGATGACCAAGCCACAGCCCAAGCCCGTGGCGGGCAAACCTGTGGCCGGCGCGCCTGGCGCGGCAGACAAGCCCAAGCTGGAAATCGCCGGCAAGGTCGAGATCGTGGGCAACGATCCGGTGATCGACCAGTACCGCCGCAAGCTCAGCATGGCGCTGTTCTGATCGGCTCGCACGGCATGCATCCCCACCCGGCCATGATCTCCACCGAGCTCGTCACGCTGCAAGCCAATGGCGCTGAGCAACCTTTTCTCAGCTGCCGTGTGGCTGGGCCGAAAGGGGCGCCCTTGCTGCTGTTCCTGCACGGTTTCCCAGAGGCGGCCTTTGTGTGGGATGCCTTGCTGCAACGCTTTGGCGATCGCTACCGCTGCGTGGCGCCCAATCTGCGAGGCTACCCAGGCTCTTACGCGCCAGCCGATGTGAAGGCCTATCGCGCCAACATCGTGCTGGGCGATCTGATCGCCCTGATCCAGCAACAAGCCGCCACATCGGATACGCCTGCTGCAGCCGTGATCGCCCACGACTGGGGTGGTGCGCTGGCCTGGGGCCTGGCCGCTGTCGCGCCTCAGGTGATGCAAAGGCTGGTGATCCTCAACGCGCCGCACCCAGGGCTGTTTCTCAACGCCTTGCGAGATGATCCGGACCAGCAGGCCGCCAGCAGCTACATGAATCTGCTACGCACGCCTGGCATCGAGCCCCAACTGGCGGCACATGACTTCGAACAGATGTGGCCCTTCTTCGAGCGCTTTGGCGGCGCCACCTGGCTGACGCCGGATCTGCGCGCCCAGTATCGGCAAGCCTGGTCAGCCACGCCGCAACCTGCAGGGCAAGCGAACACGGCCACCTCGGCCTTGACTGGCCCGCTGAACTATTACCGCGCCTCGCCTTTGCATCCACCCACCTCACCCACCGATGCGATCAATACGCTGCAATTGCCTGACGCCTTGCTCTATGTGAACGTGCCGACCAGTGTGATCTGGGGCGAAGCCGATACGGCCTTGCCGCCCAGCCTGCTTGACGGCCTGTCTCGTTACGTGCCCAAACTGCACATCACGCGCCTGCCTCAGGCCACTCACTGGGTGCTGCACGAGGCACCGCAAGAAGTAGCGCAAGCCGTGGAAGCCGCGCTGGCGCGTTCGCCCGAGTAAGAAACAAACACAAGAGAAGGCCTGCCCATGAGCGCACCGCTGATTGCTGCCCCCGAGCTGATTGCCGCCCTGGCGCGTCAGGACCAAGACTGGCTGCTCATTGATTGCCGCTTCAATCTGGGCAACCCTGCTGCAGGCGAACTGGCTTATGCGCTAGCGCACGCAGCAGGCGCCTTGTACGCCCATCTGGACCGGGATCTGTCCGGCGCAAAGACCGGCCGCAACGGTCGCCACCCCTTGCCCACCACCGAAACGTTCGTACAGACCGTGCGTACATGGGGCATCACCCCCGGTACACGCGTGGTCGCGTATGACGATGCCGGTGGCATGTTCGCAGCACGCCTTTGGTGGCTGCTGCGCTTTCATGGTTTTGATCAGATTCAGGTACTGGATGGCGGCTGGCAAGCCTGGCTGGCTGCGCAGGGCCCTGTTGATACGGCAAGCCCCGCACGCCAGCCCTCGGCCTTCAAGGCCCAGACGCGTCAAGACTGGCTGACCGACGTCGAACATGTGCTGGCGCACCTGAACCAGCCCGGCCAGCAGGCGCTGATCGACGCACGCGCGGCAGACCGCTTCCGCGGCGAGAACGAGACCATGGATGCAGTTGGTGGCCACATCCCCGGCGCGCGCAACCGCTTCTTCCAGCTCAACCTCCAGGCGAACGGCCAGTTCAAACCTGCAGATCAGTTGCGCGACGAATTCCAGGCTCTGCTCGGTCAAACGCCGATGACGGCGGTGGTGCACCAGTGCGGCTCCGGCGTCACGGCTTGCCACAACCTCCTGGCCATGGCGCACGCCGGGTTGCCCGCCACCCGGCTGTACGCGGGATCCTGGAGCGAATGGTGCAGCGATGCCAGCCGCCCGGTTGAGCGCTGATCTCCCCGCACGCCCTCGCACGCCGCTCACGTCCAGGCATCCCCGCCAAACGGTCGCCCTCAGCCGACAAACGGTTGAGCGGCATGTCGCGCCTGTGAACAGCTGCTCGCAACAAGTCGTAAGCCAGCGCTAAAGCGTCGGATTTGTCACGGTTATCCGGCCTTCCTGCCCGAGGTGCGCCACCCAGAATTCCTGTCGCGAGGACATCATTTCCTCAAGAGAAGGGGTTTTGGCTATGCATGCAAGCACCAACCGGCACCTACGAAGGGTGCATCAACAAGGCTTCACGCTGATCGAGGTGATGATCGTCGTGGCCATCGTCGGCATCCTGTCTGCCGTGGCCTATCCGGCCTATCAGGACTATGTGATCCGCAGCAAGATTCCGGATGCCACGTCCTATCTGGCCTCGCGCCAGACCCGCATGGAGCAGTGGTTCCAGGATCAACGCACCTATCTGAACACCGCAGGCACTTGCGGCGGCACAGCAGCGTCGGACACCACCACCAGCAACTATTTCAACTTCACCTGCGCCGGCACCGCCACCACCTACACGCTGACGGCAACGGGCAAGAGCCAGATGGCCGGCTTCACCTACACGGTCAATGACGGCGGCACCCGCGCCACCACCGCCGTTCCAAGCGGCTGGACGACCAACGCAGGGTGCTGGGTCACCAAGAAGGGCTCCCTATGCTGAAGCTCAAAACATCACGCGGCATGACGCTGATCGAACTGATGGTCGGGCTGACCATCATGGCTTTCCTGCTGCTGTCCGGCGCGCCCTCCCTGACGGAGTGGGTCCGCAACTCGCAGATCCGCAGCGCAGCCGAGTCCATCATGACGGGCCTGCACCACGCACGCACCGAAGCCGTCAAACGCAACAGCAGTGCCCGCTTCCAGCTCACCAGCTCGCTGAACAACGATTGCGCGATCAGCGCGAATGGCATGAACTGGGTGGTCAATCTGAACGCCAGCACGACTCCCGCCGGTAACTGCGGCAACGCCACGTCCGACACGGTCGACCCCTTGATGGTGCAAAAGAGCGTGGCGGCCTCCTCGTCGGCCATCACCGTGACCGCCTCGCAAGCTGCCGTGAGCTTCAATGGCCTGGGCCAGCAAACCCCGACCAAATCACCCGATACCGTCATCGGCACCATGACCATCGACGTGACCTCCACCTCCGGCGCCTGTCTGGGCACGGATGGCTCAGGCACCTTCCGTTGCCTGCGCATTGTGGTGTCGCCAGCTGGCCAGGCCCGCATGTGTGATCCCTCCATGGGCACCACGACATCCAACGCTCAACCTACCGCGTGCTGACATGAAAAAGATCATCCACACCCAACAGTGTGGGCGGCCCGCTCGCTCACAGTCTGCACAGACCGGCGTGATGCTGCTGGAGGCCATGGTGGCCATCCTGATCTTCTCGCTGGGCGTGCTGTCGGTCATCCAGTTGCAGGCCGTGTCGATCAAACAGGCGACGGGGGCGGAATACCGTTCCATGGCGGCCCTGCTGGCCAACGATGTGATCAGCCGCATGTGGGCCAGCGATAAAACGGCCAACGCCCTGCAAACCAATTTCAGCAGCAGCACGGCAGGTGCCAGCTACACACAGTGGCTGAGCACCGTCCGCAACTCAGGCCTGCCCAATGTCAGCAGCGACAAGAGCACGCTGCCCACCGTGACGTTCACCACGATCCCCGCCACAGCCTCTGGCCCCGCCAGCAGCAGGGCGGAGGTGACCGTGTTCTGGCAAGAACCCGGTGACACGACCACGCACAGCTACATCGCCGTGGCGCAACTCAGGTAGGAGCCAGACAGCATGCGCGCGCACGCCCATCAAGTGGAAAGAGGCTTCAGCCTCATCGAGATCATGGTGGCTCTGGCCATTGGCATGGCCACCGTCGTGATCATGATGCAGATGCTGAGCAACTCCGAAGCCAGCAAACGCACATCCGGCGGAGGCAACGACGCGCAAATGAACGGCACGCTCGCCTTGTTCAACCTGGAGCGCGATATCCAGGCCTCTGGCTACGGCATCAATTCGTTCAACGTGCTCGGGTGCAATGTGACCTACACGACCAGCACAGACAGTGTGAGTGTCACCATCCCGCTGGCACCCACGACCATCAATCCACCCACCACCAAGGTTCCTGCGGGTGACGCCAATACGGACACCCTGCTGGTGGTCTACGGCAACGGCTCAGGCTCGTCCGAAGGCGACCCCCTGATCAGCAACTCCACGGCAGGCAGCTACCCAGTCAGCACGACCTCGTCGTTCAACATCGGTGACGTGGTGATGGCCCAGGCCTCCGTG
>NZ_SCTN01000435.1 GCF_004297345.1 Aquabacterium sp.
CATCACTGTTGTAGGTGCCGTAACTCCATGTGGAGATGTCGCCATGTGTGTGATCACGATCGAAGCAAACCGGGCTGCTGCCATCCGTGCGCAGGAAGTTGCTGGCGTTATAGGCGAAGGCATAGTTGAAGGGCACAGCCGTGTTGCCCTGCATGTCCACACCGCTCACGCGCCCCAGGCCTGAATCCTGCGCCGGGTTGTTCTGCAGTGTCAGTTTCGTGTCCTGCACGCCATTGCGGACTTCATGGTTGAAAAAGCTCAAGCCGTTGCCATCGGACTGCAGCGAGCCCTTGAACACACAGGTGCCCGGTGAGGCCGTGTCCTCACCGCAAAAATACATCTGGAACAAGCCATTGGGGTTGGTGGCTGACGGTGCGGCCGAGGCACTGACATATGCATAAATCATGGATTTCTGCGTGGAGCCATTGTCTTCCTGCTCTTCATGCAACCAGGCTTTGATGATCAGCGGGTCATCGGTCGATGCTTGCGTGGCATTGATGACGCTGAACATGTAGTTGGTGGCATTGGAGGCGCCCGCATTGTTGCTGGTCGACTTGCTGGTGTCGCCCCGGCCCTGGCACTTGTTTTCATCGATCAGGGCCACATACGGCCCATGGTTCACCATGGCATCAGCCCGCATGCTGGAGATGATGCACATGATCATGTTCACGGTACCGACCTTGTCCCCCACCTGGTCTTGCACCCAGACGTTGGCATGATCAGTGACGTAGGCGCCACTGCTGGGCGGGGAGGCCCAGGCGGCACAAGACAGGCAGGCCACCAGCGTGGTCACGGCAAACGGGATACCTTTGCGCCAAAGCTTCATGATGTGCTCCCGGCTCAATGTGCAGACACCACTTGCACCGACGAGGGCAAGGTGATGTTGGATTGCGTGACCGAACTGCCCCCGCCGTTGGACGACGTTGACGACGCACCACCGCCGCCGCAGGCCGAGAGCCCCAGAACCGACAGCGCAAAAGCGATAAAAAGTACAAAACGACGCATAGACCCTCCGGCAAGACGCGACAGGCAGACGCGCCTGATCAGCAACCCAAGCGCTTTCGGCCTGGCTGCCTGTCCGCTTTAGTGGGTCAGACCGGGATAGAACGATCGTTCGTGATTTAGGGGCGAATTGGCTTTTTCAGACAGCTCAACGCTGCCCGGCGCCAAAGGATTGCACCCAACTGACATCGAGAACAGGGCTGCTCAACCCGCCATGAAGGCTGCGAACGCGCCCCGCGCCAACTTGCAATTGCCGGCCAGGCCCTATGCTTCGGCCCAGCATCACCATGCCTTGTACGACAGCGCCTCCGTCTGTGGCCACGCCACCACCGCCTGCGGCGCCCGCCAGCAACTCCGCGCCCAGGCGCCACTGAGGGCTGCCCAGATCGGTCTGCCACCCGGCCCCGGCCAAGCCCAACGAATAAGCCCCAGCCTGGCCAGAAAAGGCACTGTGCGCCTGCCCCGTCAGGTAGAACTGCGAACCCAGCAGCCGCTTGAGCTTGATGCCCACGGTATCCAGATCAAGCTGGCGCCCATCTTTACGCTGCGCCTGCAGTACATGCTGCAAGCTGGCCGACCACTCCAGCCCGACCACCTGAGCAGATGACGCACGCCCAGGGTGATCCAGTTGCCACCCCAGTTGCCATTGGGCGTAATGCCCTCGATAGTCGCCACTGCCCGCACGCACCACACCAGCCTCCACACCGACAAAGGCATCAGGGCCGATCTCCCATCGCAACACCCCTGCAGCCTTGCCCAGCGCGCCACCGCCCGTGTCGAGCGCACCACCGCCGCCCAGGCCCAGCGAAAGCCGCACCCCGGCGTACAGATCGTCCAGGCCCAGTGCAGAGGCCGACGTCTCCCAGCCCCCCGTGCCCAGCACTTCCATGTAGCCGTCCGCCCCGCCGTGTGTCGCGGCAGCAGCCTCCAACCCCCAGTAGCAATTGGCCCCTGCGCGCTGTTCAGCACGCACGCCAAGCAGCTTGAGCGTGCTGGCCGGCTGACCCGGGCGAGCCTTCACGGTCAATTGCGCGCCCGTCAACATCAGGCGATCCACACCCACGCCGGTACGCGTGGACGTGGCACCGCTGCGCCCCACATCGGCCGCATCGAAGTAATGCAAACGCCCATCCCAGTTGAGCACCAGGCCGATTTGCTGGCTGCCGATGCGCCCACTGGGCATGTTCACCCGCGACCACGCCAGCCCTGCCTGAACCGGGCCCCAGTCATACAACAGGCTGGCCGATGGCACCGTCATCAAGCCGCCACCAACTGGCGCACCCCCGCCCCCGCCACCGCCGGCCATCAGCCCCAATTGCGCGCGCCAGGGCCCGGTCAGTTGCCAGCGGCGCGCCACTTGCCCGCCCAGCACAAAGAACCCACCCCGTTGCCCGCTGGCAGCACCCACCACCACGGGCCCCATCCACCAGTCAGGCACAGGCTCCAGCAGCAAGGCCGTGCTCACCAGGCCCAGGCGCTCGCCACCCTCGATGTGCGCGGGGTCGAAACGCATCTCCACCGACATCGGCATGGACAAGGGCTGTGCATCAGCAGCCTGAGCCTGCGCATGCACCGTGCACAACGCCATCAGCAATGCACCGTGCACCGCCGTGCGAGAAGGGATCGACTGACTCATGCTCATGCGGATGCCGTCTTTCTGCCCTCAACAGGGCCGAGGTGAATGAAACAGGACTCAGGCTGGCAGCACACTCG
>NZ_SCTN01000436.1 GCF_004297345.1 Aquabacterium sp.
CAGTTTGGCCCGCCGCGAAGGCACCGACCTGTTCCTGAAGAGCGCACGCCGCCCTATCAGCGACAAGGCTAAATTCGACACCAAGCCCGGTCAACACGGCCGTACTTCCGGTTCGCGTACCTCCGACTTCGGCCTGCAACTGCGTGAAAAGCAGAAGGTCAAGCGCATGTACGGCGTGCTGGAAAAGCAATTCCGCCGCTACTTCGCTGAAGCCGAGCGCCGCAAGGGCAACACCGGTTCGAACCTGCTGGTTCTGCTGGAATCCCGCCTGGACAACGTCGTGTACCGCATGGGCTTTGCCTCCACCCGCGCTGAAGCTCGCCAGTTGGTGGGCCACAAGGGCGTGGTTGTGAACGGTCAAGTTGTGAACATCCCTTCGTTCCTGGTCAAGACCGGCGACATCGTGGCTGTGCGTGAAAAGGCCAAGAAGCAAGTTCGCGTGCAAGAAGCTTTCAAGCTGGCCGATTCCATCGGTCTGCCTGGTTGGGTTTCTGTTGATGGCACCAAGCTGGAAGGTGTCTTCAAGAAGAGCCCTGACCGCGATGAGTTCGGCTCCGACATCAACGAATCGTTGATCGTCGAACTGTATTCTCGTTAATGCACGCTTTGGCTGCGCTTCACGGCTGTTTGGTCGTGTCGCGTGGCCTTGTGCATTTGTATTTCAGAGCCGGAGCATGTGCTCCGGTTGGTCCAGCGGCCTTATCGGTGTAACGAGCCGAGGGTATTGACAGGAAGACCTCATGCAAACGAATTTGCTGAAACCCAAAGCCATCCAGGTGGAACCGCTCGGCGGTCACCGCGCCAAGGTTACGCTCGAACCGTTCGAGCGCGGCTATGGCCACACCCTCGGCAACGCGCTGCGTCGCGTGCTGTTGTCGTCGATGGTCGGTTTCGCACCCACTGAAGTCACCATCGCTGGCGTGCTCCACGAATACTCCGCCATTGACGGCGTGCAGGAAGACGTGGTTCACATCATGCTGAACCTCAAGGGCGTGGTGTTCCGTCTGCACAACCGTGACGAAGTCACGTTGGTGTTGCGCAAGGATGGCGAAGGTCCTGTGACCGCCGCTGACATCCAGACACCTCACGACGTCGAGATCGTCAACCCTGGTCATGTGATCGCCCACCTGTCGCAAGGCGGCAAGCTGGACATGCAGATCAAGGTTGAAAAGGGCCGTGGTTACGTGCCTGGCAACATCCGTCGCTATGGCGAAGAGTCGAGCAAGGCCATCGGCCGCATCGTGCTGGACGCTTCCTTCTCGCCGGTTCGCCGCGTGAGCTACACGGTCGAAAGCGCCCGCGTGGAACAGCGTACCGACCTGGACAAGCTGGTCATGGAAATCGAAACCAACGGCGCCATCTCGCCTGAGGAAGCGATCCGTGCTTCGGCCAAGATCCTTGTTGAACAACTGGCTGTGTTCGCTCAGCTGGAAGGCTCCGAGATCGCCGCGTTCGACGCGCCTGCCAAGTCGGCTCAGAACTTCGATCCGATCCTGCTGCGTCCAGTGGACGAGCTGGAGCTGACCGTGCGTTCCGCCAACTGCCTGAAGGCCGAAAACATTTACTACATCGGCGACCTGATCCAGCGTACCGAAACCGAGCTGCTCAAGACCCCGAACCTGGGTCGCAAGTCGCTCAACGAGATCAAGGAAGTTCTGGCTTCCCGTGGTCTGGCTCTGGGTTCTCGCCTGGAAGCCTGGCCTCCTCAAGGTCTGGACAAGCGTTGATTTTTTGAAGAGTGCATGGTCTTCAAATGAAGGCCATGCGGTGCACCCGGCGGTACCTTAATCCGGCCGTCGGTTTTATAAAGAAAGGACTAGCACCATGCGTCACGGAAATGGACTCCGTAAACTGAATCGTACTTCGGCTCACCGCGCTGCCATGCTGCGCAACATGGCCAACTCGTTGATCGAGCACGAAGCCATCAAGACCACCGTGCCTAAGGCCAAGGAACTGCGTCGCGTTGTCGAGCCGCTGATCACCCTGGCCAAGGAACCCACGCTGGCCAACAAGCGTCTGGCTTTCGACCGTCTGCGTAACCGCGACAACGTGGTCAAGCTGTTCAACGTGCTGGGCCCCCGCTTCGCCAAGCGTCCCGGCGGCTACACCCGCATCCTGAAGATGGGCTTCCGCGTGGGCGACAACGCTCCGATGGCCTACATGGAGCTGGTCGAGCGTACTGAAGAAGCTGCTGAAGGCGCCGCTGAATAAGCTGGCGGCCTACAAAGGCTGAGTGAAAAACCCGCAACGCGCAAGCGCTGCGGGTTTTTTCATTGGCGCTCATTCAATGTGTACGTAAAACGCCTTTGTGAATTGTTTTGTCAGAGATGTAGCGAAATCTTCAAACTCGTGCCATAATAGCTTTCTCTGTCGCGGGGTGGAGCAGTCTGGTAGCTCGTTGGGCTCATAACCCAAAGGTCGTTGGTTCAAATCCGGCCCCCGCAACCAAGTTCTTTCAAGAGAGCCTGTCGAGTAGATGGGCTTTTTTGTTCTCTGGCTGGTCCTTCAGAAAGACCACAAACAAGCCGGAATACCGCATCAGTCGCGGGGTGGAGCAGTCTGGTAGCTCGTCGGGCTCATAACCCGAAGGTCGTTGGTTCAAATCCGGCCCCCGCAACCAAAGCAAAGAAAGAGGCCCTCCGCGTGAGGGCCTTTTTTTATCTGACATCACACCCAAAGCATGTTCTCCCGCGCGGTTTGAGCCGTCGCCGGCTGCGCTTGCTCGTCTGAATGATGGGTGTGTCGGTTTTGTTTGAATGCCAACAAGCCAATGGCGGGGATGCCTGCAACTTGTCTGCGCTCAACCATGTCGTCTCCTGTGGGTGCCCTGGAGCGGCAGGCTTGTCTGAGCTGGTACGACTGTTGCGTTGGCATCTGGCATGAGCCAAGTGCCCCAACCCCTCAACAGCAATCCGCATTACCTGCGCCTGGGTGGCCATGAGCAGGTGGTGCGTTTGGTTGACGCGTTCTATCGGGTCATGGATACCTTGCCGGAAGCGGCGGTCATTCGGGCCATGCATGAGCCGGATCTGACGTCGACCAAGGCGGTGCTTGTGAAGTATCTGAGCGAGTGGATGGGCGGGCCCAAGCTCTATACGCCAGAACGCGGCGCGCCCATGTTGCGGCGTCGACATCAGCCGTTTCGGCTGGATGCTTCGGCGCGTGATGCCTGGATCAGTTGTATGAGGCTGGCGCTGGATGAGGTGTGCACAGATGAGGCGCTGCGTATGGAGTTGATCGCCGCGTTCTTCAAGGTGGCAGATTTCATTCGCAACACGGAGGACGGTGGCGGTGAGCGGGCACATCCGGGGCGACCACGCGAGATCCACCCAGGCGATCCCGCGGCGCCCCATCAATCGCAGCATTGAGGTAGGCCAAGGTGGGGAGCCAGACATATCGTGGAAGCAGGCGAGCACCCACCAAGCTGGTATTCAACCAATCTGGTTGGGGTGCCAACCTGGATCCTGGCCAGCATCGAGTTCAACGCACATCCGAGGGCCATGCACATTGGCGGCACGCGGTCTGCGCATCATGGTCTGTTTGCTTTATTGGCTCGGTGCAGT
This sequence comes from Aquabacterium sp., assembly GCF_004297345.1. Classification (GTDB taxonomy): domain Bacteria; phylum Pseudomonadota; class Gammaproteobacteria; order Burkholderiales; family Burkholderiaceae_C; genus Aquabacterium. The sequence continues at coordinate 3,564 of NZ_SCTN01000436.1, forward strand.
GATGTGCAGGAGGCTGGCGACGTGTTTGCTCACTACATGACCTTGGCGTTTGGCCTTCAACCGCTTGAGCCGGACAAGGGCGCGCAGTCTTCGGGTGAGGCTCGTCGCTGGCGCAGCAACTACATCAAGCTGTTGCAGGGTTGGGGGCTGGACAGCAGCGGGCCTGCGGGCGCCGTGCTCAAAGGGTGGGTGGAGAGCCGCTTTGGTCTTGTGCCGGCTTTTCACAAGGCCGTGTTGGCGCGCTTTCCCTCTCCTGCCTGGGTGACTTACCTGGAGCAGAAGGTCTCTAGCCGGTATCACAACAATGGCATCTATCAGCAGCTTGATCTGCTGTACGAGTATGGCCAATGGGTGCTGGGTCGTTTCAAACCATTTGGCGAAGGGCCCCGGATCACGCTCTGGCGCGGCATCAGTCGCGGCGAGCAGCAAGTGGTCGTCGGGCGTTGGTCTACTTCGGTCAGGCATGGGGTCATGCGGTTGAACAACCTCGTGAGCCTGTCAACGAGGGCCGATCAGGCCGAATGTTTTGGTGATTGGCTGCTGCGCATCGAAGTGCCTGTGTGCAAGTTGCTGTACTTCCCTGGTTTGCTCAAAGGCGTGCCATTGAATGGCGAAGGCGAGGTTCTCGCCATCGGCGGCGACTACGAAGTGGAGGTCTGTCATGGATGAGCTGCTTGAACGGCCAGGCACGCGACGGTCGGCACCGATTGGATGGGCGCGCTTGTTTGACCAGGCACTGGGGGCCTATCTGGGTTTGGCCGTGGGCGATGCCTTGGGGGCCACGGTCGAGTTCATGACGCCCAAAGAGATCAGCCAACAATATGGGCAATTGCGGGACGTGGTGGGTGGTGGCTGGCTCAAACTCAAGGCAGGCCAGGTCACGGATGACACCACCATGAGTCTGGCCTTGGGCGAAGCCCTGCTGGAGGGCCGCAGATTGGGGCGGCCGTTTGATGTGCAGTTGATGGCGGAAGCCTTTGTGCAATGGTGGCGAGGCAGGCCGGTCGATTGCGGCAATACCTGCCGTCGGGGCATCATGCGCTATATCGCTGATGGCAGCTTGCAAGGCCCTTTGAATGATGGCGATGGTGGCAATGGTGCCCTCATGCGCAACCTGCCCGTTGCCTTGGCGACCTTGGGGCAAGCTGAGCGACTTCAGCCTGTGTCGTTGGCGCAGGCGAGGTTGACCCATCATCATCCTCTTTCTGATGC
>NZ_SCTN01000437.1 GCF_004297345.1 Aquabacterium sp.
CGACGTGTTGGTGCGCATGCGCGGCTGGCAGGAGGCTTTTGCTGATCTGGCGCCTGAACTGGAAGATCCTGTGGTCACGGGCCTGCCCGTGCTGACCGATTCGCGCCTGCTCATCACGGAGGCTGCCTACCACTGGCGCCGCTATAACGTGCAGACGCTCGCCTGGAACCCAAAACAACAGCGCCAGGATCATTACGAGATGACGCGCAGCCTGCCCAACAAGGTGGGCGCTGACGTGTTGCTGTTGACAAGCAACCCGAAGCCCGATGACATCACCAAGCGCTTCGCGATCATCCGTCCGATGAAGTCCACGACGATTGCCGTGGGGCCTGACCGCACCGTGGAAATGCACCTCTTCTTCCTGCGTGGCTTCCTGGGTTACGACCAGAAAACCTATCTGGAACAAAGCGGCGCCGACAAGCCTTCAGCCCCCGATGAACAGTGAGATCAGGCGCCGTTCGCTGCGTCATCTGGAAGAACCCGCCCCCGATGAGCTGGACACCAAGCTGATCTGGGCAGGTCTGTTCTTCTCGCTGGCGATCTTCGCGCAGTTCCCTGGCGTGGACTTGCTGGTGTCCGTGAACTACTGGAACGCCGAGCAAGGCTTCTTCCATCGCAACGACCCTGTGGTGCGTGCGCTGTACGACTGGACACCCTTGCTCGGGCGAACCTTGGTGGCTGTATTGGCCCTGTTTGCCATGCTGGCACCGCTGATAGCCCGCATCCTGCAAAAACGCGGCAGAGAAGAACAGGCACGCAACACGTTGGGGCCTTGGCGCCACCTCGCGACCCTGTCCGTCTGCTGTGCTCTGCTGGGCAACGGCCTGGTGATCGAAGGGCTGTGTAAAGGTCTGATGGGGCGCCCTCGCCCGGTACAAGTGGTGCAATTCGGTGGCGCAGACGTCTATCACGGCCCCTTTACCCCGGGCAGAGACACAGCCAATCACCGCAGCTTCGTAAGCAGCCATGCCGCTGCGGGCTTTGCCCTGATGAGCCTGGGCCTGACCTGCGGCCCTGTGTGGCGCCGTCGCTGGCTGTTGATCGGCACCATGGCTGGTGCAGCGATCGGCTTTGGCCGCATGCTGCAAGGCGGCCACTTTCTCAGTGACATCATCTTTGCCTTCTACGGCATATGGTTATCGTGCGAACTGGTAGCCTGGGCTGATAGAAAGCGACTTTCCCGTTCGACACCATGAGCTCCGCCCACACTGACGACCAAAGCGACGCCCAAACCGTCTCGTATGACTATGACCTGCAGGACGCCAGCGGCGCCACCTGCACGGCCCACGCCTGGGCCAAGGTGCCTGCCCCGCTGAGTGCAGACGCCAAGGCCGACATCAAGGCGCGCATCAAGACCTTGCTGAAAGAGCGCAATGCCGTGCTCGTGGCCCACTACTACGTGGACGGCGACCTGCAGGATCTGGCGCAAGAAACGGGCGGCTGCGTGTCGGACTCGCTGGAGATGGCCCGCTTCGGCCGTGACCACAGTGCCCAGACCCTGATCGTGGCGGGCGTGAAGTTCATGGGCGAATCCTCCAAGATCCTGAGCCCGGCCAAACGCGTGCTGATGCCCGATCTGGACGCCACCTGCTCGCTGGACCTGGGCTGCCCGGCCGACGACTTCATCCAATTCTGTGACGCCCACCCGGATCGCAAGGTCGTGGTGTACGCCAACACCAGCGCCGCCGTGAAGGCCCGCGCCGACTGGATGGTGACCAGCTCCTGCGCCCTGTCCATCGTGAGCCACCTGAAGGCACAAGGCGAGAAGATCCTGTGGGCGCCCGACCGCCATCTGGGCCGCTACATCCAGAAGGAAACCGGTGCCGACATGCTGATGTGGAACGGCGCCTGCATCGTGCACGACGAATTCAAGGGCCTGGAGCTGGACCTGCTCAAGAAGGATCACCCCAAGGCCCTGGTGCTGGTGCACCCTGAATCACCCGAGAGCGTGGTGGCCCAGGCCGATGTGGTGGGCTCGACTTCGCAACTGCTCAAGGCCGTGATCGAATCTGATGCGCCCGAGTTCATCGTGGCCACGGACAACGGCATCTTGCACCGCATGCGCCAGATGGCACCGAGCAAGGTGCTGATCGAAGCGCCGACGGCCGGCAACAGCGCCACCTGCAAGAGCTGCGCGCACTGCCCATGGATGGCCATGAACGGCCTGCAAGGCGTGCTGGACTGCTTGGAAAAGGGCGTGGGCGAGATCACGGTGGATGAAGCCATCCGCGTGAAGGCCCATGGCTGCATCGACCGCATGCTGGACTTCGTCTCGAAGAACCCTGCGGCCATCACCAAACCTGCGCAAGGCTTCGTGCCCAACATCGGCGCGGCCTGATTTACCCGAATCGATCCATCATGTTTGACCACAACGAGACCCTGCAAGAAGCCCGTGATCGCAATGTGCGCGACGCCCTGTTCGAAGACGTGGGCGTGTGCGACTGGACAGCCCAACTGGTGCCCGCCGACCAGCGCGTGAAGTCGCGCCTGATCGTGCGTGAAGAAGCCGTGCTGTGTGGCCGTGACTGGTTCGAGGCCTGTCTGTTCAAGCTCGACCCCAAGGCCAGCATCACCTGGGCCTATGCCGAAGGCGCCCTGATGTCGCCCGACACCGAGGTGTGCCTGATCGAGTGCGATGCACGCGCCATGCTCACGGCCGAGCGCCCAGGCATCAACTTCCTGCAGACGCTATCTGCTGTGGCCACCCTCACCCATCGTCACATGAAGGCGATTGAAGGCGCATCGCCCAATCCGCGCGGCTGCGTGGTGCTCGACACCCGCAAGACCTTGCCCGGCCTGCGTCTGGCGCAGAAATACGCCGTGCGCATCGGTGGTGGCGCGAACCAGCGCCTGGCCTTGTACGACGGCATCCTGATCAAGGAAAACCACATCGCCGCGGCCGGCAGCGTGACGGCCGCCGTGAAGAACGCGCAAGCTCTGGTGGCCGCGCAGGCCTCGCCCCAGCGCGAACAGATCACCATCCAGGTCGAGGTCGAAAACCTGGATGAACTGCACGAAGCACTGGCCGCTGGCGCACTGAGCGTCCTGCTGGACAACTTCGACTACGACATGATGCGTGCGGCCGTGGCCATGAACAAGGAACTGGCCAAGGGCGAAGCCCTGCTGGAAGTCTCGGGCGGCGTCACCCTGAATCAGTTGCGCGACATCGCCGTAACCGGCGTGGACCGCATCTCGATCGGCAAGCTGACCAAGGACGTGAAAGCCGTCGACTTCTCGCTGCGCGTGCTGGAGCGCATCGGCGCCTGATCACAGCTTGATCACTGCCGGCTGAAATTGGGCCAACAAGCCACGCTTAAAGGCCCATTTTTCACGACACAGGAAAGCCGGGCTGGGCGACACTGCCGTTTGTCTCGATAGGGATGACAAAATCGCCATGGCCGCCGACTTCACGACCCTGCATAACTATTACGAGAAACAAGTGGTGGACCAGGTCCTTGATCTGGCCCCGAACTACCCGCTTCTCAAGAAGGATCACCTGCCGGACGTGGCCTGTGTGGCACTCAATCGCCTGCCGCCACGCTACATCCGCCATCAGGTCGACCTGGCCTTTCACATGACCGAGAAAGAGCGACTGGACAGCGAACAGCTGATCCAGGACGCGGTCAAGTTCGCCTTCGAGTTCGTGCAGGCACGCTATGCCATGCGCGCCAGGCGCTGAAGTCTCGGCAGGCGCAGAGAGCACGCACACACCCGGGTTCGCCCGAGGCACACAAACCCGCATTTTGTCGACCCACCGACATCGTCGTCCGGTGGGCAGCGCCAGCATGGGCCACTTTCAACAGGAGTCGCCCATGTTCATTCGCCGACACTCCCTCGGGGCCGCCATCACCCGGCTGATCACGGCCCTGCTGGCCTTGTCACTGCCCGTTCACGCTGCCACCTCGGACTTCACAGGCAGCTACAAGGGCGGCTCGACCAGCTGCAACACCAGCTACCAGATCAAAGGCAAGGAGCCCGCCGATACCAGCCGGCATCCAGTCTTCATTTACATGGTGGGCACCAGCGACACCTACGACAACGCACAAGCGATGGCCGCCGTGCAAGGCATGGCAGACCGAGGCTATGTGGCTGCCACCATCCAGTACGCCAACTCGGCGATGGGCTACTGCAACACGCTGAGCACCCGCAGCAAGTGCGTCTTCGACCAGTCCAGCGCGCAGAGCGCCGTGGCCGCGCTGTGTTCACGCGATCAAGCCGATTGCAGCAAGGGCATCGTGGTGGGCGGCTTCAGCCAGGGCGCGCTCCTGGGCATTCTGTCGAAAAACTTCGACTCGCGCGTTGAGGCCGTCTATGCCTCGGGCGCACACAAGAACTACATCATCTACAACGTGAACGCCTGCGTGGGCAATGGCAACCGTGTTCTGCCCCAGAACAGGCTGCGCGTGATCAACGGCGAAAACGACATCTACGGAGGCGGCACCCAATCGACCGTGCGGGCCAGCAGCGTGGCTGTGAGCGGCTATTCATGCACCGGCACCAGTTGCCTGCAGCCTGATGGCAGCGGCTGGCGCATGGTGCTCAAAAGCGAGGTACAGGATGGCTCGGCAGACCACTGCTATCTTCGGGACAAGAGCTGCCTGAGCAATCAGAACAACCTGGACTCCGGCTGGCTCACCGGCACTGCCGCGTGGACCCTCAACGCCAACCTGGACTGGCTGACGCAGTTCACGGCCCACTGATGCGTCACGGCGCACTCAAGGCAACCAGGCGTCCTTCTTCTTGGGCTTCTTGCACAGGATGGTCGGGAAGCTGACCGGCAAGGTGCGCGGGTAGTCGCGGCTGAAATGCAGGCCGCGGCTTTCCTGGCGAGACAGGGCCGAGCGCACGATGAGCTCGGCGCAATCCACCAGGTTGCGCAACTCCAGCAAGTCGCGGCTGACGCGGAAGGCCGCGTAGTAATCGTCGATCTCGTGGCGCAGCAGCTTGATGCGGTGCAATGCGCGCTCCAGGCGGCGTGTGGTGCGCACAATGCCCACGTAGTTCCACATCACCAGGCGCAGCTCGTCCCAGTTGTGGGCGATGACCACTTCCTCGTCGGCGTCCGTCACCTGGCTTTCGTCCCACGCGGGCACCTTGGGCGCTGTAGTTGGAATCTGGCCTTGCACGTCTTCGGCGCACGTGCGGCCCAGCACCACGCACTCCAGCAGCGAATTGCTGGCCAGGCGGTTGGCGCCGTGCAAGCCGGTATAGGTGGTCTCGCCCACGGCATACAGGCCAGGCAGATCGGTACGGCCATGCAGATCGGTGACCACGCCGCCACAGGTGTAGTGGGCGGCCGGCACCACAGGGATCGGCTGCTTCGCGATGTCGATGCCCAGCGACAGGCAACGCGCGTAGATGGTCGGGAAGTGCTCTTTGAGGAAGGGCTCGCCCAGATGCGTGGCGTCCAGCCAGACGTGGTCGGCACCATGCTTCTTCATCTCGAAGTCGATGGCGCGGGCCACGATGTCACGCGGGGCCAGTTCGCCACGCTCGTCGTGGTCCTGCATGAAGCGGGTGCCATCAGGCAGGCGCAGGATGCCGCCCTCGCCGCGCAGGGCCTCCGTGATCAGGAAGCTGCGCTCTTGCGGGTGATACAGGCAGGTCGGGTGGAACTGGATGAACTCCATATTGCCCACGCGGCAGCCCGCACGCCAGGCCATGGCAATGCCATCACCGGTCGAGGTTTCAGGATTCGTGGTGTAACGGTACACCTTGCCTGCGCCACCAGTGGCCAGGACAACGGCCGACGCGGCCAGGGTTTCGACACGCTGTGTTTCGATGTCCAAAGCGTAGACGCCGTGGCAACGTTGAGCGTCTTGCTGCTCTTGTGCCGATTTTTTGAGATGGCGGTTGGTGATCAGGTCGATCGCCATCCACTTTTCACGCAACTGAATGTTGGGATGGCGCTTGACCTCGGCCAACAGCACGTCATGGATGGCCTTGCCCGTGGCATCAGCCGCGTGCGCAATGCGACGCACGGCATGGCCACCTTCACGAGTCAGATGCAGGCCCAACGGGCCATCGGGATCAGGTGAGAAAGGTACACCACGCGCCACCAGCCATTCAACGGCCTGCGCACTGTGGCGAGCGATGAATTCGGCCGTGTGTTCGTCCACCAGGCCGGCGCCAGCATCTTGCGTGTCACGCACATGCGAGGCGATGCTGTCGTCACTGCCCAGCACGCCGACAATGCCGCCCTGGGCCCAGGCTGTGGCGCCCTCTTCCAATTGGCGCTTGGCCAGCACGATCACGGGCTGGGTTTCCGCCAGGTGCAACGCAACCGTCAAACCGGCCAGACCGGCCCCGATGATGACAACAGGCAAGGACGAATCCGTCACAGCAGACATAGGTGAACCAAGGGCCTCGATGAACAGCTAAGGGTCAGCAGGAAGGGCCGATTCTATCCCTGCCCCCGGCCGCACCGGGTTGCCTGAGCGACATGTAGGGCCTCACGCCCGACGCCGCGCATCAAGGTGCACAGCGATTGGCGCCGCACAGGCGCTGGCAAAACACGCAGCCCTTGATCGGCAACCAGGCCGGGAAGCGGTAATAGCGTCGGTTGACCTCGGCCATGACCACCTCACGGTAAACGTCGAAGTGGAAGTTCACGCCCTCCACTGCCCAGAAAGGCGCGCCGTCCTGCTCGTAGCGCAACAAGCGCACCTGATCAAAATAGGGCCGGTAATCTTCCACCGAGGGCTCACGGGTCGCCATGACGCGGATCGTCTTGCCGTCCAGCGCGCGGTAGTCCACGGTCAGGTCATCCTGACGAGCGTGCACGCTACCCATGCCAAGCACGGGCACATGCGTCTTGGCGGCATAGCCAAAAATGGCAGCCGATGAATAACCGTTGGATGCCAGCACGATACCGGGAGCCTGCACCTGCTGCACCATCTGCTCGCTGCGTGCCGCCTCCACCAGGCGGTGGTAATAGCGGAAGTGCTGCCATTGATGCAAGCCCATCAGCGCCAAGGCCACCGAGGCCAGCAGATGCAGCACCAGGATCACGGTCAGGCCCTTGGCGGTGGCAGACAAGGCCTTGCCATCCGGCAAAGCCAGCGCCAGCAGCACGAAGGCGAAGGGATAGAAGCCCATCACCCAATGCAGCCCGATCACTTTCTTGGCCGACATCAGGCCAAACAAGAGCAAAGGCACCACGGCCACGCAAGTCAGCAAGGTGTGGCGACGAACCGTTTGCATCAAGGCGGCGCGATGCTGCCAGCCCATCCACAGCAGCACCGGGCTGATGAGGTAGGCCATCATGCCCACATAACTCAGCACCGTGTCCCACGAGGCCACCGCATCCTCATTGCGGTTGAACAGGTTGAACATGATGTTGGTCCAGCAGTGGTAGAGGTTCCAATGCAGGTTGACCGCCACGCCCGGTAAGGCACACAGCACCATCACGGCAAAACCACGCCAGCGTGCGCGGGCGAACAAGGCGAAGTACACCACGTAGGCCAGGCCCAGCAGCACCGCAAAGTACTTGGACAACATGGCCGCCGCCATGAACAAACCGCTGAGCGCATAGAAACGGTATGCCCGGCCACCACCCTGCCCTTGCGACACGGCATGCTCGGCACGGACCATCGCTGCAGCAGACCAGGCCGCCCACAGGATGAGCGGAGAGTCAGTGGCGATCATCGCGTTGAGCCAGTTGACCGGTGCGAGCCAATACAAAAGCACAGCCCAAGCCGCACGTTCACGACTCACCGGCGACCAGGCCCACCACATGGCCCAACCCACGCCCAGTGGCAGCAAGGTAGCTGGCATGCGCACTGCCCAATTGGCATCACCCAGCAAGGCTCGAGCCGCAGCCATCCACCAGGCAACCATGGGCGGGTGATCGTAATAGCCGTAGTCCAGAAAGCGTGCCCACCAATAGAACAAGGCCTCGTCACCGGTCAGGGGCAAGGCCGCCGACACCCACAGGCGCCACAGCAGCGAGCCAATCGCCACCAGCCACAGCCAGTTGGAAGGCATGCGCACCGTTGTGGAATGGTTGGGCTGAGAACCCGTGAAAGAGGACAGTCTGGACGTCGTCATAAGCCCCGCGATTCTAGGCGCCCAGATCAAGGACACCGGCAGACACGCCATGTGCAACTCGGACCTAGAATGCCCGCGAGGCAAGCACGCCGCATTTGAAGGACCACACCATGCGCTGGCAAGGCAACAGAGAAAGCGACAACGTCGAAGACGCGCGAGATGACGCTGGCGGTGGCGGCGGGCCAGGCATGTCTTTTGGCGGGAGAGGCATCGGCCTGGGCTCCGTGGCCGTGGCGCTGGTTGCCAGCTACTTCCTGGGCGTGAACCCGCTGACCGTGCTCAATATGCTCAACGGCGGAGGCGGCAGCCTGAGTTCATCGGCACCGCCCCATCAAGCTGCGGCCAGCCGGTCGCACGCGCCAGCCAACGACGAGCAAACCCGCTTTGTGCGCACGGTGCTCGCTGATACCGAAGACGTCTGGCAGGACGTGTTCAAACAAGCCGGCGGCCAGTACCGCAACCCCAAGCTCGTGCTGTTCAGAGGTTCGGTACCCACCGCCTGCGGCCAAGGTCAGGCAGCAACTGGCCCGTTCTACTGCCCGGGTGATCAAAAGGTCTACATCGACCTGGGCTTCTACGACGTGCTGCGTGACCGCCTGGGGGCTCCCGGCGATTTCGCCCAAGCCTATGTGATCGCGCACGAAGTCGGCCACCATGTGCAAAACCTGCTGGGCACATCGGCCAAAGTCGATGAGATGCGTCAGCGCCTGAGCAAGGTGCAGTACAACGCGCTGAGCGTGCGACTGGAACTGCAGGCCGACTGCTACGCCGGCGTGTGGGCCAACCATGCACAACAAGCGCGACAGATCATCGAAGCCGGCGACGTGGAAGAGGCCCTGAACGCCGCCACCCAGATTGGCGACGACACCTTGCAGCGCAACGCAAGCGGCCATATCTCGCCCGAGAGCTTCACGCATGGCACCAGTCAGCAACGCGTGACATGGTTCAAGCGCGGGATGGATTCCGGCGACATGCGTCAATGCAATACCTTCGCCAAGGATGCGCTTTGAGCCACGCGGCATCCATCAAAAAGCTCAACACAAGACCATAACGGAGACAACACCATGCAAACCTGGACCTGTACCGAATTGAGCGGCCCCGAAGCCCTGAGCTGGCAAGAAAGCCCCACGCCCGAACCGGGCAAGGGCGAAGTCCGCATTGCCATCAAGGCTGCCAGCCTGAACTTCCCTGACCTGCTGATCGTGCAAGGCAAGTACCAGATGCGCCCACCGCTGCCCTTCGTACCAGGCGCCGAGTTTGCCGGCGTGGTCGAGGCTGTGGGTGAAGGCGTCAAGCACCTGGCTGTGGGCACCCACGTGGCCGGCTTTGCAGGCACAGGCGGCTTCGGCACGCACACCGTCGCCTCGGCTGCCATGCTGATGCCGCTGCCGCCTGTGTTCTCGTTCGAAGATGCCGCTGCCTTCCTGTGCACCTACGGCACCACCTATCACGGTCTGATGGACCGCGCAGCACTCAAGGCCGGCGAAACCGTGCTGGTACTGGGCGCCGCTGGTGGCGTGGGCACCGCAGCCATCCAGATCGCCAAGGCGGCTGGCGCCAAGGTCATTGCCGCAGCCTCAACCGATGAAAAGTGCGCGCTGTGCAAGGAACTGGGGGCCGACGCCACCATCAACTACGTCAGCCAGAACCTGCGCGACGAACTCAAAGCCATCACCGAAGGCAAGGGCCCCGACGTGGTCTACGACCCTGTTGGTGGCGACCTGACCGAGCAGGCCTTCCGCTCGATCGCCTGGCGTGGCCGCCACCTGGTCATCGGCTTTGCCAACGGCCCCATCCCCGCTTTGCCGCTGAACCTGGCGCTGCTCAAGGGCGCCTCCGTGATGGGCGTGTTCTGGGGTGAATTCGCCAAGCGCGAACCGCAAAACAACGCCGCCTGCCTGATGCAACTGGCCGCCTGGTACATGGAAGGCAAGATCAAACCCGTGATCGAGCACAAGCTGCCCATGTCGCAACTGAAAGAAGCCTTTGCCTTGATGGGCTCGCGTCAGGTGCGTGGCAAGGTTGTGCTGGTCAACGGATGATGGCGCCAGTCATCACGGCAAAGGCTTGAGTTCACGGTACACGTGGCTGACGCTCACTTTGTTGGTGTTGTGACAGGCAAAGCAATTGGAGCTGGGTGCAGACGGCGAGGCACCTTGCGCAAACGTTTCCATGGTGGCATTGGCCAGATGGCTCGTGCCCACCTCGTTGCCACCGCTCGGTGCCGCGCCGCCTATGGTCCAGGTCGTACCTAGCTGAAAGTACTGCCTGCGCACATCAGCCACGTTCAATTGCGAAATCACGCTGGCGTTGGCAGAAATCACCTGCGTATTGAGACCAGCAGCGTTGGCAGGATTGCCACCGTCGTTGCTGCCCCAAGGCTTGGCACGCAAGACTGCCGCAGCACTCACCGGTGTGCCCGTGATCGCGCTGCCCGTCCAGCTGTTGCTCGTTACGTTGAACGGCCCTGATGACCCGCTTGGCGTGAACAACCAGCTACCCGTCGTGTTTTGGGCGATGGTCTTGGGACCGCTGGTCGAGTTATAGGCATACGTGGCATTGGGCGCATTGCCCAGATGCTCGAAAGTGCCCCACACCATCTCGCCATGCCCATTGGTCGAACCCACGACATGCAAGCCCAGCATCACCAGCTTCAAGGTAGCCTGTCCGTTGGGCACCCAGTTATTGGGGTTGCTCTTGTCGAAAGTCGGCACCACCGCGCTGACCTGAACATAGTCACTGGCGTTGGGCACGGTACTGGCATCCACCCAGCTCGATTTGGTCTCGATCGCCAAGGCATTGGGATCCTTGATCGTGTGGCCCTTGCCTGCAGCAAACGCGACCACGGCGCTGACATCCGCCGCCGTCATCGGAAAGGTCACCGGTGTATTGAACGGCAGCACCGCCGCGCCATGCATGCTGCGGTGATAGGCGAAAACATCATTCACAGCCGTGATGTAGTAGATCAAGGAACCGTTTTGCGTCAGTAACACGCCGCTATCGGCCTGCCCCGGCTCCACATCAATCACATTGCCGGCCGGATCAATGAAGATGGGGATCTTGCTGATGATGACCTTGCGCGACAGGATCGCCGAGGTAAAGGCCTTCACCGGCACCACTGTCGCATGCTGGCCAGGTGTCAGCACGATACGTTGGCGTATGGCCGGTTGCAAGATCAGCATCTTGGGTGTGAGTCGCGCGCCCTTGGCATCGAAGAAGGCCAAGGTGCCCTGCTCGGTCCGACTGACAGAAGATATCCTGGATACAGGCAGTGTCTTGCCATTCATCAGATGCAGCACCGGCGGCTTCTGGCCGGGCTTCTCGCGCTGCACTTCCACCACTTGCCCTGTGCGCGACATCACGATGGGCAGGCCATGCGGCCCCAGTTCCATTGCACGCAGGAACATGTTGATCGGCAAGCGCGGCGAGTTCTGGATGAAGGTGCGGCGCCCCGTGCTGTCCTCCGGGCTCACCGTGAAGAACTGCGGTGAGAACATGATGTGGCTGCCGCCGCCATAGCTCGCGGGCGCCGGCGAGGTCAGCCACAAGAACATCTGCTCAGTCCACTGGAAGAAGCCGCAATTGGGTATCAGTACGGCCGTGCTGTCCGCCGGTTTGACCACGCCGTTGAGCGTGACCGAACCGCTTTCGAAGAAGCCCGCCACCGTGGCTGGTGCAATCGGGCAGCCACCAGCAGCATCAGTAGGAACGGCTTGCGCAAAGGCACCTTGAGCAGCACCCAAAGCGGCCAGCAAGGCCCCGCCACGTAAACAACTTTGAAATGTTGAGGTCACTGTCATGATGCGCTCCTGAAGCTTGTATTCACGGCCTGAGACGGTCCGTTTGGACTGCCTGGCCATGATGGCTGGACTATAGGACTGCACCGCAGACTGCGCCCCCCAACGGTTAGGGAGCCAGCAGTCCAGAACGCCCCCCTAGTTCTGGCAAAGCGGCATGGCGCTGCACAGGCATCTCTGCACACGCATCGCATATGGCATGCTGTCCCGGCTCGCATCGTTATC
>NZ_SCTN01000438.1 GCF_004297345.1 Aquabacterium sp.
CCACCAGGCAAGCGATCACGAACACGCCCCATTCCTTGACCCATACGTGTTGTCCTTTGCCCAGCGCATAGGCCAGCAGCGCAGACAGGATCAGCGTCACGCAACCGCCGAACAGGTAGATGGCGCCGCCTGCGATGGTGGCAAAGCTGGGCATGCCCATCTGCAGGCCCCAGTTCACGAGCACGGCGCCCACGGCGCTGCCTGCGGCGGCCAGTGTCCAGCCGCTCAGGCTCATGTAGCGGGTTGGTGCGGCCTTGGCCACAAAGGCTGTCCATAACAGGTGTGCGCCAGCGATCAAGCCCAGCAGTGTGGCCAGCGCGAACAGCTGGCGTGTGGCGGCTTGTGCCACGATGACCTGGTCTTCCAGTTGGATCACACCAGCAGGGATCCATTGGGCAGCGTGTTCGATGTGCTGCAGGCCGGGTTGAACCAGGTAATGTTGAACCGTGGTGATGCCGGCTGCCAGCAGCACCAGCGGGCTCAGCATGGCCAGCAGGCGACCCAGCTTGGCGTGCAGGCCGAAAGGCTGCGCCACCTTTTGAGCGGATGCGGCCGAGCGGTCAGCTTGTAGCCAGCGGTTGATGGTGAACAGGCCGTAGCCGATCATCACGGTCAACGGCACCAGCACGCCAGTGACGGCGTAGTTGCCTTCCAGCTGACGCATGTCTTGCGGGCCGAACATGCCGAAGGCCAGCCAGCCATAGCGCTGAATGGGCGCGGTCAAAAGCAGGCCGAAGTTCAGGCACATGAAGGCCTGGTGCTGGGCGATGCGCTTTTGCAGCATCGAATAGATCGCCATCCACAAGGTCACGGTCACACCGACGGCCAGTGCCCACAGGCCTACGTAGAAGGTGAGGTGGTCATAGATGTCGACCACGGCCGTGCGCGAGAGGTAGACCATCGCGGCGATCATGGCCGATTGCGCAGCGAGGATGTAGATGCCGCCGAAGGCTCGGTGCCACAGCGGGAAGCGACGACGGAAAGCGGGCCAGAACTGCAGCGCGCCAAACAGCATGCACACGCCACCCAGCGCATTGTGGATGGACAGGGTGACGCCATTGAACTTGGGCATCGTGGCGTAGTGGATGGCGGGCTCGCTCAGACCATCTTTGCCGAAGCTGTATTGGGGCGAGCTGTGCTTGCGCAGAAAGTCAAATCCGATGCCGCTGTGTTCGGCGGCCGAGCCGCTGCTGTCGCCGGCTTCAGCAGCACGCTGCATGGCCACGCGTTTGGCGGCCACGTCAGCATTGCCGGCCCCCTTGTAGTTGACGATGCCCGTGTCAATCGCCACGACGCCATACAGCAGCATGGCCAGGGCCAACACCACGGCGATGGCGCGCACCAGCCAGGCGCCTTTCATGGCAGGTGTGGAAAGCGGGGTGTTGGCGGCAAGGCTCATGGTGATCCTGTTGAGGTTCGGGCGATGGACGACGGGATGCCGTGTGCGGCTTCTCGGCTTTATTGGCCTGCGGCTGCTTGCTGAGCGCGACGGCGGCGAGTGGCCAGTCCCAGGCCAGCCATGCCCAGGCCCATCAGGGCATATGTGCCGGGCTCAGGAACTGCCGGTGCGGCCTTCACGC
>NZ_SCTN01000439.1 GCF_004297345.1 Aquabacterium sp.
AGCCAGAGCCCTTATGCGCACTGCAATCTGGGCGACCATGTGCAGGATGTGCCCCAGGCCGTGGCGCATAACCGCGAGGCGTTTGCCGCGCAACTGCAAGCCCGCCCGGCCTGGCTCACGCAGGTGCATGGCAACCGGGTGATTCGGCTGACGCATGGCACGTCTCGTGGCGATATGTTCAATCCTGCCGATCAACTGATGGCGGGTGCGCACCTGCAACCCGAGGCAGACGGTGCCATCACGACGGAACCGGGGCTGGCCTGCACGGTGATGGTGGCCGATTGCCTGCCCTTGCTGCTGGCCGCACCAGAGGGGCGCGGCGTGGGGGCCTTGCATGCGGGCTGGCGCGGGCTGGCCGGTGCGGGCGCCATGGCCGGCAGGGGTATCGTGCACACCGGGGTGGCGGCCTTGTGTGAGGCTGCGTCTTGTGAGCCGGCTGATCTGGTGGTCTGGCTGGGCCCCTGCATCGGGCCGCAACACTTCGAGGTGGGCGCCGATGTGCTGATCGGTTTTGGCGTCGACCCAGACAGTGCCGTGCCACATCCCCGGTTCAAACCTTGTCAGCCAAATGTCGGCTCAAGCCGAGCTGGTTTGGCTCCAGGCACCGTAGCGGTATCGCCGCCCAAATGGCTGGCTGATCTGCCGGGGTTGGCGCGCGACATCCTTCAGGGCTGCGGCGTGATGCGCGTCAGTGGTGGCAACTGGTGCACCGTGTCCGATGCGTCAAAGTTCTTTTCGTTCAGGCGCGATGGCGTTACTGGCAGGCAGGCCGCCGGGATCTGTTTGCGAGCCTGAGTCTGAGGCGATGGGCGTTGGGCCCTGCTGATCGCCATCCAGACTGGTTTGCTTGTTGGCCTCGGCGAGCGCAGCCACATGAAGCCGGCGCTCCTCCGCCTTCAGCCTGGCTTTGCGCCTGCCTGTAGCGTTCAGCAAATACATGACCAGCGCCAGCGGTCCGACGCCATAAAACACAAAGGTGATCAACGCGCCCAGTACGGTGCCCTGAGGGCTCGTGGCTTCTGCCAAAGACATCATCACGGCCACGTACAGCCAGGCTATCGCAACAATCCACATCCAACATCATCCGATTGGTGAAGGCTGCCGCAGGCATTGCGGCTCGATGCACACAACATGATTGATGCAGATCATTCGTGTCATGGCGCTTGCATCTATTCTGGAACAGCTCTTGCTGCAAGGCGTGTGAGCAAGTCAGATTGATGACCGTTGGGCCGATGTTGAAAACTGGCCAAAAGTCATCTGCCTGACTTGTCGCTTCAAAAAATACGAGGTCAGAATACGGCAACATGCCGGGGCATCATTTTTTCGGATGCGCTGGCTCAGGATTCCAAGTAGGAGACATATGGCTGTTCCTCAACGGTCACGCTCGCAGCGCGCTGTCGCTGCCGAGGACGTGACGCCGCGCGATGCTGCTGTGCAACCCAAGCCCGCAGCGAAGACCAAACGACCAGCCGCCAAGAAGGCTGGCGCCACACCCAGGAAAACAGCGGCGAGCAAGCCTGCAGCGCCTGCCAAGCCGACCAGCGCCAGCAAGGCCGCCAAACCGGCTGCGCCGCGCAAGACGGCGGCCAGCACCGCACAGCCCAAGCCAGCGCAAGCTCAGCCTGAAGCCAAGCGTGCCGATGCCGCCGGCGCGGCCAAGGCAGCCAATGCCTCCGCTTTCACTGCGCCGTTCGAGCAGGCCGCCAAGGTGTTCAGCGCCTTCAATGTGCCCGGCATGGAGCAACTGGATCTGAAGGGCTTCCCTGAAAAGGCGTCCGAGGCCATGAAGCAGTGGATGGGCCAATCAGCCGAGGCCTTGCCGCCTGGCCTGGGTGCGCTCAAACCGATGCAGCAAGCGATGGAATCGATGGGCAAGAGCCTGGGCTCGACCTTGACGTCCATGGCTGGTCTGTCCGTCTCGCCTGATGCGCTCAAGGACATCCAGCAGGACTACATGCAGCAGGCCACTGAACTGTGGAACCGCTCGCTGGAAAAGCCCGAGCAGATCAAGGCCGGCGATCGCCGCTTTGATGCACCGGAATGGGGCAGCAGCCCGGTCAACGCCTTCATGGCGTCGATGTACCTGCTCAACGCCCGCACGCTGCAGAAGCTGGCGGACAACCTGCAAGGCGATGCCAAGGCACGCCAGCGTGTGCGTTTTGCCGTGCAGCAATGGGCAGATGCCGCGTCGCCCAGCAATTTCCTGGCCTTTAACCCAGAGGCGCTCAAGAAGGCGGTCGATACCAAGGGTGAAAGCCTGCAGCAAGGCCTGCAGCACCTGATGAACGACCTGCGTCAGGGCCACATGTCCCAGACGGACGAGAGCGTCTTCGAGGTGGGCAAGAACGTGGCGACGACGGCCGGCACGGTGGTGTTCGAGAATCCGTACTTCCAGCTCATCGAGTACGCACCCTTGACGCCCCA